>JAUVYS010000107.1 GCA_030602965.1 Candidatus Bathyarchaeota archaeon
GATGAGAGTGGAAGCTTCATGGACACTGTGCGTCAGTTCAGGACCATAAGGCAGGCTCGAGGACAGCGTGTGAGAAGGTGAATTGAATAGGAGATTGATGTGAAATGGTGCAACCTTTGTCTTTTCAGGCGATTTATGTTATTCTTCTTCGTGAGTTGAAGCGTTACTGGCGAGCCAAAGCCAGAATCATCGCTTCAATGGCGCAGAGCTTGTTCTTTCTTGTTACCTTTGGAATGGGACTCGGAGGGTTCATCGGAGGGTTTGGAGGTGTCACTTACCTTTCATATATTTCTCCGGGAATCATAGCGATGAGTCTTCTCTTCGCGTCCATCTTCTCAGGGGTCTCAGTGATTTTTGACCGGCAGTTTGGCTTCCTGAAGGAGATGCTGATAGCTCCCGTCAGTCGAACCAGCATAGTGATAGGAAAGATCTTGGGTGGCGCGACGACTGCGTCGATTCAGGGAGTGATCATGATGGTACTTGCGGGATTCATGGGCGCTTACGTCTTGACTCCCAGACTGTTCATCGGAGCAGTCGGAGCGATAGGGGTGATGCTGCTCATCACAGCTGGGTTTGTTGGATTAGGCGTGGCCATTGGCTCACTGCTTAACGATTTTCATGCGTTCCAGTTACTTGTCACGTTTGTGATGTGGCCTTTATTCATATTGTCAGGAGTCTTCTTCCCAATAGACGCAGCACCGCCTATTGTGCAGATCGCGATCTTGTTGGATCCACTCTTTTACGGCGTCGAACTACTACGCTGGTGTCTGCTTGGGACAATTACTCCTATTCTGGGACCAATTGGCTGGTTGATCGCTTTAGCAGCATTATTCGCCTTCACTGCAGTGATGGTCGGCGTGGGCACATACTTCTTCTCACGCGCAGAGGTCTAGTGAGGGAGCGGAAACGGAGAAAACGTCAACCCTTCAAAGAAAAGTTCTCCAATTGAAGAGGAAGGAGAAAGCCCTAATTCTCGCTCATAACTATCAGCGGCTAGAAATTCAGGAGATCGCAGATTCTATTGGCAGCTCATTACAGCTTTGCCAAGAAGCTGCGAAGGCAGAGGACGTTAAATACATAGTTTTCTGTGGGGTGAACTTTATGGCTGAATCAGCAGCCATTCTAAATCCAGACAAGATAGTGCTGATTCCAGATTTAAACGCAATATGTCCGATGGCTGCTCAGTTGCCAGCTAGCGAGGTGAGAAGATACAAGAAGATGCATACGGATGCTAAAGTTGTATTGTATGTAAATACTTTAGCTGAAGCTAAAGCAGAAGCAGATGTGATGTGTACATCCTCAAATTCCATCAAAATTGTAAACAGGCTTGAAGCTGACAAGATTTTGTTTGGTCCTGACTGGAATCTAGCATGGTACACTGCAAAGCACTGTCCAGATAAGGAAATCATTCCCATACCCGAGGATGGCTATTGTTACGTGCACAAGTTATTCGGGGCTGATGTTATCTACTTAAAAGAGAAGCATCCAGATGCTGAACTGTTAGTGCATCCTGAATGTGACCCTGAAGTTCAGGAGCTTGCTGATTTCATTGGAAGCACCGGACAGATGTACAATAGAGTGCAGACATCAAATTCGAAAAAGTTCATCATCACAACTGAAATTGGACTCATCGACCGTCTAAGGAGAGAGATTCCAGAGAAACAGTACATTCCAGCTTACAAAAACGCCATTTGTAAACAAATGAAAAGACACCCCCTAGAGAAAGTATACGAATCGCTTGTGACCAAAAACCATGTTGTTAAAGTTCCAAAGAAAATCGCTGACAGAGCTAGATCTGGAATAGAAAAAATGCTGGAATTATCAAAATAAACCAGAAATCCTCAAACTTGTGATACCCTTTCATCTTTTATTTGTAGATAATATTCGATTATATTGTGCGGGTTCTTTATGACCAAAAAGTTTTCCACCGACTCTTTGGGTAGGCTGCATCAGACTCAAAGAATACGCAGTATTGATGTCGTGAAAGGGGTCTGTATTTGTTACATCATATGGGGACATTTTGCACAATACTGGATGTTAGACCAAGATTTTTATCTGTGGATACGTAAGTGGGCTGAAATATTTGGTCCCAGTATTTTTCTCTTCATTGCTGGTGTAAACCAAAGTTTATCGGTTGAAAAAAGATTTCATAGAGGACAGACGTATGGCCAGGTCATTTCTTACACTTCACGAAATTACATAGTTTTTGCTTTAATTGGCTTGATTAGCAACATTATCATCAATTTAGCTTTCAGTAGACTTACAGTTTTAACAGTCTTTGAATATCGCATTCTTTTTGGCTTAGCTCTTAACATTATAATTTCTTGGCCTTTAGTTGTTAAACAGGTTTCAACCTATTGGCGTATTTTAATTGGAGGCGTATTCCTCATAATAGGAGCAGTAGGTTATGCAAATGGTTTAACCGAGTCAGTACCGTACTTATTTTCGAATGGTAGACTTTCTCCATTTCCAAATGCTGGTTTCGCTATCTTAGGTAGTGTATTCGGCTATTACCTATTCCATACAAACTTGATTTCAAAGGTTTCATTACCAAAACGAACAATCACTAAACCGAGTTCACTCTCTAGGTTTCTAATCATCAGCATTATCATAAGCATAGTTTTATTAACAGTTGCACTAACGCCAGGATTAGCATTCATGCCTGACCCAAAAAATTTGGGAAATGAATATTTTCTAGCAGAGAACCCCTATATTTGGGGAACAATCGAACGAGATGGATTTCCATTCATTGCGAACGTGCATTCTATTTTCTGGGCAAGCTATTGTATTGGCGCCTCCATGTTCACGATCACACTTCTGTGGTGGATTTTAGATGTACATAAACACGCTCAAAACTCTCGTTTAATGTCTGTTTTAGAATTCTATGGCACTTACAGTTTTTCATGCTACATCTACCATTCACTATTCATCGGAATCTCATCACTTGGATTTCAACAATCACTACCCATTTTCCTAGTGATCCCGTTTACCATCACCGCCATAGGCTTGATAGGTGCATGGATATATCTGTGTGTAAAATACTGGAATGGCAATGGTACAATAGAAAGAGTTCGTGCTAGCATGGCCAAATGGCTTGGGAAATCACAGTTCTTCACAGATTTACAGGGAAAATGAGACTGGAAAGATAATGAAAAAGTTGTTTGTTCCCGAGCCAGTGTCTGGAGGTCTGATTCTTTCTTACAAATGCAGCACCGAATGTAAACATTGTATGTATGCATGTTCTCCTAAATGGAAGGCAGATTGGATCTCAGAGGAAGATGCAGAGAAGATTCTGTCCCAATTATCTGGGAAGATTCAGGAAAGCCCTGTCGGAAGAGATAAGATTGGTTTAAACACCGGATTACATTTCACAGGCGGAGAACCTTTCTTAAATTTTAAACTCTTACTCAATGTCACACAGTTGGCTAGAAAGTATGAAATTCCATCAACTTTCGTTGAGACTAACTGTTTCTGGTGTAGAAATGATGAAGATACCAGAGAGAAGCTTGAGAGGTTGAAAGACGCAGGTTTACAGGGGATATTGATCAGTGTGAACCCTTTCATACTTGAAAATGTGCCGTTCGAGAGAACAGAGAGAGCTGTAAGTATAAGTGACGAAGTCTTCGGTGAAAATGCGATAACCTATCAGGAATTCTTTCTTCATCATTTTAGACAGCTCAAGATCCACAGCACTCTACCTTTTGAAGAATATTTACAAAAAGCAGGCAGTGGGATTTTATCTTATATCGAATTGATTCTGATGGGAAGAGCTTGCTATAAGTTAGGGCGCCTTTACAGAAAATATCCGGCAGAAAGATTCTTTGGTGCATCATGCAGAGAGGAGTTGACACGTAACTGGCATGTACATATTGATAATTATGGTAACTACATATCAGGTTATTGCGGAGGAATATCCTTAGGAGATGCAAGAGATCTTAGTTCTATTCGTGAGATAGATTTGAGTCAAAAACCAATTCTTGATGCTTTAATCACTGATCTAAAGGAATTCTATGAACTAGGTAAAAGCTTTGGATATAAGGATCTTAGTGAAGGATACATCTTTAAATGTCATTTATGTATTGACATAAGAAGACACATAGTGCAGCAAAACGATAAATTTACAGAACTGAATCCAAGAGAGCTCTATCAATACTTGAAATGAAACACCTTTGAATCAGTCATACACTAATTTGCATTTCATATTTATTATTGGCTTTCACACGCATAATTGAACTAAAGCAAAAATGGGCACTTAATCTTCACCTTCCAGAAAAGGGAGAAGACAATTTCAAAAAATTCATGTACTAAGGTTTTATCAAGTTCTTGGTTAGTAAATCAAGTATAATATAATAGGAAGAAATACAAGTTATAGAAGATCAAAGTGATAAAACGATGAGAAAGATTGAAGCTTTAGTACACTCTTCAGAACAGAGGACACATATTAGAAAGGGTAGAGGGTTCAGCCGTAATGAGTTGAAGGAAGCTGGATTAACTCTTCACGATGCTAGGATGTTTAAGATACCTGTTGACAAGAGGAGAAGGAGCTCACACCCAGAGAACGTTGAAACGTTGAAGGAGAGTTTCAAGAAGAAGCCTGTTGAACCTAAACCTGAGAAGGTCGTTGAGAGAAAGCCTAAGAAGTCTATCAAAAAGGAACCTAAGAAGATTACAACGCAGAAGCCAAAGAAAGTGAGTAAGAAGATCACCAAGAAATCAAAGAAACCTGCTGTAAAACCAAAACAGAAAACCTCGAAGAAGAAACAGACCAAGAAAAGTTAATAGTTCAACTTGTCAATTGCAGTTTTAATCGTTTGTTAAATGTGATTTGTCGTTACTTTTTTAGGGTTTTGAGGGCTTTTTTTGCCCAGTCTGGATCTTCCCAGAGCGCTCGTCCAACTGCGACTAGGTCAACTTTTCCTTGTTGTATGAACTTGTTGGCGTATTCTGGGTCTGTGATTCCTCCAACACCTATGACTTGTATTTTGACAGCCTGTTTGATTTGGTGAGCTTGAGGGATGAAGTAGCCCTGCTTGTTTTGTAGTTTTTCTGGTCTGCTACCGCACAAGCCTCCTGAGACATCGAGTACATCTACGCCTGCTTTTTCCAGTTGCTTAGCTAGTTTCTGAGAGTCCTCGATTTGAATGCCTTGAGGATTGAAG
>JAUVYS010000031.1 GCA_030602965.1 Candidatus Bathyarchaeota archaeon
CTTCCTTGGACTCAACCTTCCACGAAGGCATCTTTGTAGCCACCTTAACTCCTTCACGATAACCATCTTGTAACACTTTACCGACTAGAACCTCACTATTACCCCTATGGTAGGGATATGCAGTGTCAATGTAGTTGACTCCCTGATCGATAGCACATCGTATCATCCTGATAGCCAAGTCTTCTTGTATCTTACCCCTATCCTTACCGATTATAGGTAATCTCATAGCTCCGAACCCTAGAACCGAGACTTCCCAGTCAAGCTTACCAAATTTACGATACTTCAAATTTCCACTCACACGTTCAGTAATAAAATAGACTCTGAGTTGCTCATATTTAATCGATAATTCATAACAATAAAAGATCCAATTGATCTACCTTGAAAAAAACATAAATTGAGGGTTGACTTATTTCACTCACCTTTTTGGAAGAGCAAATAATGGTTGATTTCTCCCATGTAAGGTCCAGTCGCTTGAAAGGAGTTCGCATCATGTGCGCATGTCCTGTTTCTGATTGGACTGAGGAAACCCTCAGAGTGATTGTTTTTCTAAACTTTCAGTAATCTACGAATTTTCTTTTTCGCGTGGGACAGATCCACGATCATAAAAATAGTGGGGTTCGAATCCTACTTCTATCTCTAAGTAATGGTTAATTATCTTGTACACACTTTATAATATGTTTATTTTAATCATATTTTCCACAATTTCTTTGTTAGAGAGAGAGCAAAAAACCCACTTTCCTTTTTTTATGCGATTAACAATACCTTCGTTTTCTAGTATGCTAATATGATGAGAAAGGTTTGGTTGACTCATGTCTAAAGCGATCATTAACTCACAAATACACATCTCTCGAACCCTTAAAAGTTTCAATATCTTCAACCTATTCTTGTCTGATAGAGCCTTGAAAAACTTACTTTGTTTTTTCGTAACTTCATTATTTTCAATCTCTCGAGATAATTGAATCAGCTCTTCTTTGTATTCTTCAACGTTCTCAGCTTGGCAAATATCTGAATTGACTAATCGTTGTAATCTTTGATTGATTTTTTTCATAGTTTTCCTCCCTCACTATTTTGGAAAACATGTTAACTAAGTTTAGGTATATTGAACGTATAAATATATTTAAAAACGTTTATATGAATCCTGAAGTATGTTTCAAAGAATCCGAGGCCCAATAAAATGGCTGAAAAAGGTGAAGCTCAACTTGGAATATTCGAAAAGTATCTCGCAGTATGGGTTGCGCTAACTATGTTTTCAGGGCTATTTCTATCACAATACTTTCCGACTCTCAGCATTGCAATGAACAATATGCAGATAGGTGGGATATCGATACCTATAGGAATATGCCTGTTCTTAATGATGTATCCTGCTCTTCTGAATCTACAGTTTGAGGAATTGAAAAAACTCTTACACAACCCTAAACCCATCATCATAACCCTAATATCCAATTGGCTATTGGCCCCAATAGTAACTGTTTTCTTAGCTAGCCTTTTTTTGCGTGGCTATGATCAGTTGACTGTGTCTCTAATACTGCTTGGTTCTAGTCCATGTACCGCCATGGTCATGGTATGGGGTGCTCTCGCAAATGGAAATCAAGAGCAGAATATTATCAACACAAGTTTAAACACGATCACAATCATGTTCCTGTATGCTCCAGTTGTTTCTTTATTAACGGGCATTCAGAATATCCCGATTGACAGTGGAGCTCTCCTTGTATCCGTGTTTGTTTTTATTGGAATCCCCTTGATTCTAGGTTATTTCTCAAAGAGATATATCACTAGAAAAAAGGGGGAGAAGTGGTTTCTCAAGGTTTATAGACCAGCTGTGGGGAAAATCGCGATTGTGGCTCTATTGACTACATTGATTGTTTTGTTCTCACTAAACGGAAATGTTCTCATGCAACATCCAGAGGAAATGATACGGATCTCAATCCCGCTAATATTAGGGTTCCTCATAATTGTAGGACTCAACCTATTTATTACAAAATTTGCGGGTCTCAGATATAGAGAGGCAATAATATCCGTAATAATAGGCTCTTCTAGCCATTTCGAGATTGCGATTGCTACTGCAATCAGCCTTTATGGTCTGGGTTCACAAGCTGCACTAGGAACGACGATGGGATTATTTTGGGAGGTGCCTATCATGCTCAGTTTAGTGTATCTGGGCAGAATACTTGACCATAAAGGATTCTGGAGTAAATGAACATCTCTCATATGATTTATTTATCACGGAGAAAGCGAAGGACAATTAGAAAGCTATAGAAAAAGATAGAGGGTGATGACGTATGAAAGAATCTTGGAAAAAAGGTTTTGGTTTTGGTTTAACCTCGGGTGTGATAACTACTTTAGGTATGATTGTTGGTCTACATTCTATTATAGCTTCAAAGTTTGTCATAATTGGGGGAATTCTCACCATCGCATTTGCTGATGCGCTTTCAGACGCGATGGGTGTTCACATATCAGAAGAGTTTGAAAGTAAACATACAACTAAAGATGTTTGGGAAGCTACACTCTCAACATTTCTTTCTAAGCTAATTTTTGCATTAACATTCATTATACCAATATGGTTTCTTCAACTTTCAGATGCAATAATTGTCAGTGTGTTTTGGGGCCTATTCATAATAACAGTGTTTAGTTATTATATGGCAACACAACAGAAAGAAAAACCATACAAAATAGTCTTAGAACATCTAATCATAGCAATTTTAGTTGTCTTACTAACCCATCAAATAGGAGACTGGATAGCAACCTTCGCATAAAAATCAATATGTTTTAGATGAATAGTTTTTTATTATCAACTTGAGGAGAAGAGAATTATCCACTGCCAGTTGAGCAACTAATCGCGCTCAAAAGCATACCACCTCTGTTATTTTGCCCTAGCCTTCTAACTTTTCTCTTTTTGTTGAATCGATTTAAATCGATCGATTGAATCATTATTTTATTATATTATGATCTGTAAGAATTAATTTAAAATATGGAATAGAGGACGGAAAACTTGTATGGCAAGAGCAGATGTTAGTGAACGTTACAGAAAGTTAGTCGATAACACATTTTATTTTATGCCTTCAGGTAGACAGAATATTAAGGATATATGTCACCATGTGAAATCAACATATCCAAAGCTATGTGATGATACTTTTCGATGTTATCAAAATTGTTAGGGGCTATCGAAAAAATTCATCTCCTCATAAGGAACAACCCAGGAACCTCCTCTAAGATTCAGGGGCTTCTCCATGAGACAGCGGAGAAAATCGAAGAAATCAATAGACAGCTGGAAAAACAGAAATGAGTGCATTAACTCGTATAATAAGGTTTGTTAAACCTTACAAGAGGGACGCTATCTTAGCTATGATATTCCTAGTACTCGTTGTTGGAGTAGATCTCTCAATACCTCGACTTGTCCAAGTCATCATAGATCAAGGAGTTACCCCTGAAAACATGGAGGTCATCTTTAACACAAGCATCATCATGATCGGAGCTTCAATTCTCAGCGCTCTATTAATCATTATAAACACCCTGTTATCGGTACGAGTAGCCCAGAACTTTGCTGCAGACGTTAGAAAGTCAATCTATCATAAGATTCAGTCTTTTAGTTTTGGAAACCTAGACAACTTCCAGACAGGACGGCTACTTGTGCGTCTTACAAGCGACATAAACCAAGTTCAGATGGTAGTTTTCTTCTCCCTCCGGATGTTGATACGAGCACCTTTGTTGCTTGTGGGAAGTATCGGTATCATGATTGCTACAAACTATCAGCTTGCTATGATATTGCTGATGTTGCTACCTCTAACACTTCTTCTCACTGTTGTCTTTATTCGAATAGCTCAACCTTTATTTAAAAAAGTCCAGAAGAGGCTCGAGAATATAAACCAGATACTTCAAGAGAATCTTTCAGGTATTAGGGTGGTTAAGGCTTTTGTTCGAAGAAATTATGAAAATAAGCGGTTCGACAAAGCCAACATCGATTTAATGGATCAAAATGTTAAGTTTGCTAGACTTATATCGGTTCTTTTTCCCATTATGCTTTTGCTGATTAACATAAGCGCTGTTGCTGTAATCTACTTTGGTGGGTTACAAGCAATAGTAGGTAGCTTCACTGTGGGCGAGATAATGGCGTTTATCAGTTATCTTCTTTCTACCATGTTCCCTATGCTTATGCTAGCCATGATGGCTGGACAGATATCTGCTGCTAATGTGTCAGCAGAGAGGATGATCGAAGTTATTGATTCCGTTCCACGCGTACAGGACAAATCTGGAGCTGTTGCACTCCCGAAAATAAAAGGCAGAGTGATTTTCAAGGATGTCTACTTTAGTTACAATGGAAGTGGTTCTGAACCTGTCTTAGAAAATATAAATCTAGTGGCTGAGCCAGGGCAAACAGTGGCAATATTGGGTGCTACAGGCTCTGGCAAATCTAGTTTAATTAACTTAATCCCAAGATTATATGATGTAACCAAAGGAAGAGTTTCCATCGACAACATAGATGTTCGAGATGTAACTCAGAGTTCACTGCGTTCTCAGATTGGTATATGTCTTCAGGAAGCTGTACTCTTCTCCGGTAATATACGTGATAATATCAAGTATGGTAGAGACGATGCCGCTGAAGAAGACGTTATAACTGCAGCTAAAGCAGCTCAAGCGCACGAGTTCATAATGAGTTTTCCCGATGGTTACGATAGTGTGATTGGGCAACGTGGTGTTAATCTTTCTGGTGGGCAGAAACAGAGGATAGCCATAGCCCGAACTCTTCTAATAAATCCTAAGATCCTCATTCTAGATGACAGCACTAGTGTAGTAGATGTTGAGACTGAAGTCAAAATACAAAATGCATTATGGAAACTGATGAAGGGTCGCACAAGCTTCATAATTGCGCAGCGAGTAAGCACGGTCCTTAGTGCAGATAAAATCGTGGTACTTAATGGTGGCAAAATAGTGGCTGAAGGTAACCATGCCGAATTAATGAAAAAGAGCCCCATATATCGAGAAATCTATGAATCTCAGCTGGGAAACGGAGGTAATATCAATGAGTAATCGTCACAAAAAACCATCATCTTTTGGTTCAAGAGGTCCTCATAGGCATATGGGTGGCAGAACAATTGAGAAAGCTAAAGATCCTAAAGGTACACTACGACGACTTTTCTCATATCTGAAGCCTTTCAAGCTACAGTTAAGTATAGTCGCAGCATTAGTTGTCACAAGCACTCTATTATCATTGCTTGGTCCATACTTTATTGGTGTGGCCATCGATCAGTATATAGCTACAAGTGACGTCGAGGGTTTACTGCAAATATCTGTGCTTATGCTAAGTACATACCTCGCTAGCTCTATCTTCTCTATGGGTGGAGGATGGATGATGGCGACAATAGCCCAGAGAGTTCTTCGTAACCTCCGAAAAAGACTTTTCGAGCACTTACAAACTTTGTCGTTGAGTTTTTTTGACAGAAGACCTATAGGCGACCTAATGAGCCGCATCACCAACGACATAGATACAATCAACCAAGCTCTAACACAGAATGTAACCCAGCTCATAACAAACCTGATTACCTCAGTAGGCATCATAGTGATAATGTTTGGACTTAATGTTTGGCTTGCTCTCGGCAGTCTACTAGCCTTTCCCATAATGGTGGGGATCGCTGCTTTAGTTGGTAAACGAACTCGTTCTGGTTTCCGTAGTCTCCAGATGAATATGGGTAGATTAAACAGCAACATGGAGGAGACTTTAAGTGGAGAGCGAACAGTCATAGCCTTCGAACAGCAGAAAAAGGCATTGGCGTCATTTAATAGAATCAACAATGCCACGCGTGATTCGGCTATCCAAGCAATGTCTTACGCCTTCTTGATACCTCCGCTCATGGGAATATTGAGCAATGTTAACATCGCCGTAGTAGCAGGTTTAGGAGGATGGCTTGTCATAAACGGATTCGCAACCATAGGTCTAATAGCTATCTTCATCAGCTACTCTAGAAAATTCGCACAACCTCTCAGACATATAGCGAATCTCTATAATAGTATTCAGTCAGCTCTAGCAGGCTCAGAACGGATCTTTGAGATAATTGATAAACAACCGGAAATACAAGATGATCCAGACGCAGTTCCTATAGGAAAGATTAAAGGTGAAGTAATATTTGACCACGTAAACTTTAGTTACGTACCAGAGGTTCCTGTACTAAAGAACGTGAGCCTCCACGCTGAACCGGGTCAAACTATTGCATTAGTAGGGCCCACAGGTGCAGGTAAAACTACAATTGTTAATGTCCTTACACGGTTCTACGATATCCATAGTGGCAATATAATGATCGATGGTCATGATATCCGAAAAGTCCAAAAAGATACATTACGCAAACAAATGGGTATAGTCCTCCAAGATGTTTTCCTCTTCTCAGGCACCGTGATTGACAATATCCGATATGGCAGACCAGATGCTACTAACGAGGAGTGTATAGCAGCAGCTAAACTAGCCGATGCTGACCAATTTATCCGTCGTCTTCCCAAAGGATACAAAACCGAGCTCTCAGAGCGTGGCAGTAACCTAAGCCAAGGACAACGCCAGCTATTATCAATAGCGAGAGCCATTATTTCAGATCCTAGCATCCTCATTCTTGACGAAGCGACTAGTAGTGTTGATACTAGAACCGAGGTACGAATCCAAAAGGCGTTTCTTAAGCTCATGGAAGGTAGAACAAGCTTTGTAATTGCTCATCGTCTCAGCACCATCCGTAACGCTGATCAGGTGCTAGTAATAGATAAAGGAAGAATAATCGAACGTGGAACTCATAAACAGTTACTAAAACAGAAAGGTTTCTACTACAACTTATACATGAGCCAATTCAAAGGGATAGATCTTACACCTAAAAAATACGCGAAAACCAGAAGTGAAAATTAATAGTAGCCCGGGGGTAGTGGTGTTCTAGGCTTTCAAATCCCATATTCTCATTTTAACGCGTATGACTTCTTTGGTATTCCACGCGCGATCGTTCAATTGTAGCCCAGAAAGAGCGGTTGAAGGGATTCATTCAATCCATTAAAGGAGATGAAGGAAAATTTGAGTTCAAAGAGGATTGAAAACTAATGCCTAAACATCTCATTAAGAACTTCAAACATGAAGCTGGAGCTCATTGTGAATCCACAGCAATGAAGGACTTGATCGTGCATGAAGGAATCGAAGTTACTGAAGAAATGGTTTTTGGTTTAGATTCCACTTTTGGATTCATTTTTATAGATAATTCTCAGGCTGAAAACACTGAAGCTAAATTCAATATGGAGGCTCCATTATTCATAGGTGGCAAGCAAGGGTCAATCATCAATGATAGCATGGCATGTCGAATTTTGGGATTGAACATTGCTTTTGAAACTTTCTCTTCGCCTGATGTTGCTTGGGTTTCATCGAAAAAATGGCTCGATCAAGACATTCCATTAGGTTTACAAGTAGACATGGGTTATCTGTCATATTTTAACTGGAAGGAGGAAATGCATTTTGGTGGTCACTTCATAACTTTAATTGGGTATGACGAGGAGAAGAATCTTACATTCATTTTCGATAGGGAATTTGATGATGTCAAAGAAGTATCAATGAATGAATTGAAGAAGGCTCGAAGCTCTAGATTCGGACATCGTTTCCTGCGACCTCATAACAAACAGTTTAACATCTTGAAACGATCTGATGGGAAAAAACCTCCCCTTCCCAAAGCAGTAAAATTAGCCTTGCAAAAAGTTACACGGCAAGTATTATCGCCGTCAATGAACTATCATGGGATCCCAGCCCTACGATTATTTGCGAAATCGATCCCAAAATGGGATGTCATCTTGAAGGGTGACATGAAACATCCATACATAAATAAAATCGTGCCAAAAGCATCGACGACTCTCGAAATGATGTATGGATTGATTGAAACGATGGGTACAGGTGGTGCAATATTTCGAAATATTTACTCCAACTTCCTAAAAGAACTTCTTGACCATCCCGATATTAATGAGGAAAGTCAAGCATGGAATGAAGAAGAACTATTCTATTTAGAAGGTGCCTATGAAAAAATTTCCAAGTCTGCAGAATTGTGGAGCAAGTTCTCAAGTAAAATCAAGAAAGGTTTTGACAAAGACAAGCAAAATTGCTTGGAGTTCATAAATTTAAAGGAGTTGGAAGAACTCATTAATAATATTATATCGTTGGAGGAAACTTGTTTCAGGAATCTATTGAAAATCAAATTATGAAAAGGGCTAGAAAATGGATTATATTGAGGTTGTTGGAGCTAGAATTCATAACTTAAAAAACATCAACGTAAAGATTCCCAAGAACAAGATCATTGCGATCACGGGGGTTTCTGGTTCCGGAAAAAGTTCTCTCGCATTTGACATTCTATTCGAAGAAGGCATGCGAAGATATCTGCAATCAATTGGCTTGCCTTCCAAAGTTGAGAAGGAAAAACCTTTCGATTTACTCACTGGGTTATCACCAACCGTTGCCGTAGAGCAAAGAACAACTCGTATTGTAACTCCACGGTCCACAGTTGGCACGAAAACAACGATTTACACTCTTCTAAGACATCTGTACGCCTTGGAAAGCAAAAAATTGTGTCCCATTTGTAAGATCCAGGTTAACAATGATCTTGCTTGTCCAACTTGTGGCATGAAAGCAATAGATCTCGAAATCAAACATTTCTCATTCAACGAACCTGGTGGAATGTGTCTGGAATGCAAGGGAAGAGGGTACATTCAGGAGTTCCGTGAAGAAAAGTTGGTGCCAGATCCAACCAAGAATTTATTACAAATATGTGCAGCTGGGTCAGCAGCATTTGGGGATATGAAAAACTTCACAAAGGGATTAGCTGAAGTCATGAATTTTGACGTAAACACTCCTTACAACGATCTTTCACAAGAAATTCGGGACATCTTCTTGTACGGTACGGAAGAGAAGATGCAGTTTAAGTGGAAATCCAGAAGGTTTGAAGGCATAATCGAAACAAAATTTGAAGGCATCATCCCACATCTTGAAAGGGCGATGGCGAAAAGCACAAGTGCCTACAGAAGAAACAAGATAGAAAAGAACTTTATGACAAAAATTACTTGTTCATCCTGCCACGGATATAAAGTAAACGAACAAGCGAGAAATGCAGTGATTAAAGGTAAGCACATCGGAGAATTAGGAAACCAGACCATGGATGAACTGATGGAATTTCTAAAAGACCGCGATGAAACCTGTGTGAAGACAAGCCAAGGTCGAGCGCTACTAAACGAAATAGTCAAGCATCTGGAAAAATCGAGGCTTGTCGGAATTTCCTATCTTAGCCTTAACAGAAGTATGACGACCCTTTCAGGTGGAGAAATTCAAAGGTTGAGTCTGATGTCTCACCTAGATGCTGGATTAGATTCATTGATTTTCATTCTTGACGAACCTACCATGGGCATGCACGAACTTGAGAAAAACAATCTAATGACTATACTGAAAGAAATAAAAGAATTAGGAAATTCCGTTATCATAGTTGAACACGACAAAAACATAATATCGAAAACAGATCAAATCATCGATTTAGGACCGGGCCCTGGAAGATTGGGTGGTGAGATCGTCTTTCAAGGATCCTTGGATGAAATTAAGAAATGCAAAAAATCGATCACTGGAAAGTTCCTGAGTGGGGAACTCCAGATTCCCAAGAAAAAAGAAAGTGAAAGAAGGCAACTCACAAAATCTACAATGTTCCTCACGATGAAGGACGTGACTACAAATAACTTGAAAAATCTAGGAGTGAAAATACCCCTCAAACTTATGGTTGGGGTTGCTGGTGTTTCAGGGAGTGGTAAGAGTTCTTTAATTAGCGATACGCTTGTGCCATTGTTGAGGGAACATTTTGCAAAGAAGAACGGTGAAGAAGAGGAAGAGTTCATTCAAATTGATGAAATCAAAGGAAAGCTTTCCGGTTGGGAGAACATCTCAGATTGCATCGTTGTAACGCAATCTCCGATAGGTCGATCGAAAAAGTCTAATCCTGTGAGTTACATCGGAATATGGGATAACATTCGAAGAATATTTGCTAAGCAGCAATTAGCGATAGAACGGAAATACAGTGCAGGGCATTTCTCGTTTAATAGCGATAAAGGACAATGTCATCACTGTAAAGGTGATGGTGTCATTGACCTGCATATTTCATTCCTTACAAAAATAGGTTTACCCTGTGAGGAATGCGATGGAACCAGATACAAGCCAGAAATACTTGACGTGAAATATAAGGGAAAGAACATACATGAAATATTGAATCTAACAGTCACAGAAGCTCTCGGCGTCTTCAACAATGAAGAAATCATAATGAAACATTTGAAGATTCTTGATGAAATCGGAATGGGCTACATTACTCTAGGACAGCCTGCAACTACATTAAGCGGTGGTGAAGCCCAAAGGATTAAGCTTGCTAAAGAATTAGGGAGAGCCAGAAAAAGCAGGACTGTATATGTCTTGGATGAGCCAACAGCAGGTCTACATTATAATGACGTCCTAAAATTGTTGAGTTTATTGGATAAATTAGTAGATCAAGGAAACACAGTATTGATAATCGAACACGATTTAGATATTCTATTGTACGTAGATTATATGATTGAGTTAGGTCCTGGAGGAGGTCCAAAGGGAGGCGAAATAATCGCTGTAGGTAATCCCGAAGAAATAAAAACGAACCCGCAGTCAAAAACCGCTCCATTCTTAGAAATACATTAGGATGAAGAAGAAGGATAAAATACATGAGTTCTATTGAAAGAAATTCTGTTATACAATCCCGAGATGGAGGGCTCGCACATGAATAAACTTGATCTTAGAAAAGAACTGAAAGAATTTTACAAGGCCAGTGCAAAGAAACCCAATATAATAGATGTTCCTAAAGGAAAATTTCTTACTATAACTGGAAGAGGTGCACCAGCTGGATCAGATTATCAAGCTGCCTTGAACGCTCTTTATTCTGTTGCATACACTCTCAAGTTCAAATGTAAATTCGAAGGTAAAGACTTCACGGTTATGGCTTTGGAGAGCCTTTGGTGGTGGGACGACCCAACCATATTTAGTATCAAGAATGCTCCTCCCCAAGATGAATGGAACTGGAAGTCCATGATGAGGCAGCCTGATTTCATAACACATGAGATGGTTGATGCAGTAAAACAGGAAGTTAAAGAGAAAAAGGGTATTGAAGAGGTTGGCAAGATCGTGCTAGAAACATTTCATGAGGGGATCTCCGCTCAAATCATGCACATCGGACCTTACTCCGAAGAAGAACCAACAATCCAAAAACTTCACAGCTTCATAGAGGAAAACGGATACAAGATGAGAGGTTTACACCATGAAATCTACCTGTCAGATCCCAGAAGAGCAAAACCAGAACGATGGAAAACCATCATCCGCCAACCAGTAGAGAAGAAATGATCACTAATATTCATTAAATGATAAACTGAAGATTAGAACCCGCGGGATTCAATTTTCAGTATATTGTGAGAGAATCTAGGTTTCTTGGATAGTAAATGATGACTTCTTTTCCGTCTTCAGTGATCAATACTGTATCGGAATGTCGAAAACCAGCATATCTTGGAATGTAGATGCCGGGTTCACAACTGAAAATCATACCAGGTTGCATTATGGTTTGATCTCCGATGTCTAGCCACGGTGGTTCATGTCCTTCTATACCCAGACCATGACCAGTGTGATGACGAACATATTTATTGTAACCTGCTTTACTCAGAACTTTACTTGCTGCCTTATCTACTTCAGAACATTTAACCCCTGGTTTAAAGGCTGATAAAGCGGCATCTTGAGCCTTCAACATTACGTTGAAGAATTTTCTCTGTTTTTCGCTCGGTTCACCAATCACCATGGTTCGCTCAAGCTCGCTGT
>JAUVYS010000022.1 GCA_030602965.1 Candidatus Bathyarchaeota archaeon
TCTCTTGATTCTATATAAAGTAAGAAAAAGTTCTTAATAACATATTTCTTAATTCGTATCCAGTATGCTTTTACTGAGGGTTCGAATCTCACCTCCCGCACCACATACAGACCCTATGGATGAATAATAAAAAATCCTGAAAAAAAGTGGATTATTTTCTGTCCCAGCGTATGATTACACTAAGGCAAATAAGAACAATATTTTTGGTCAATCAAATTTTATTATTTATCCCGTTTAATTTTTTATTGGGATTTTATCTTTTCCAGGGCTTCTGTTGCTGCTTTCCAAAAATCTTGATCTCCAGTTTTCAGAGCTTTTGTTAATGGTTCTATTACCCTTTTGTCTCCAATTTTTCCTAGAGTAGTTGCTGCCCATGTTCGAATTTCCATGTTATCATCATTCAATGTTTCAATTAGAGATTTTACTGCTGTTTTCTTTATACGTATTAGAGCCCACGCGACCATATCTCGGACATTTTTTTTAGAATATTTTACTGCTCTGATGAGAGGTTCCACTGCCATTTTGTCCCCTATTTTACCTAGCGCTTCTGCGGTGTTGACTCTGACTCGCCATTTATAATCTTTTAAAGTCTGAATAAGTGGAACTACTGCCCTATCGTCTCCTATGTTCCCAAGAGTCAAAGCTGCTTCTGCTCTGATGTTCCAATCTTTATTTTGTAAGGCCTTGATCAATCCTTTAATGTCCTTATTTTTCCCAAGTTCCATAATGTCAGGTTTAAAAAATCTGTTGAATGTTCCCATTTTTCATTCTCTCATTCAATCATGTTTGAGATAAATATGCCCTATAAAGCTAAGTTGGTACATGCTATTAGTTAAAAGGAACTAAAAAAAGTTGAACAAAAGTGCTTTAATAATGTATCCGCGTTGCAATATAGGACATTTGTAGTTAAAAATTCATTTTTGAAATATGATTAATTATCCGATTTTATTTTTTATTTTAAAAGTTAATGAGAATCGTTTTAAATAGTAGAATAATTTTTCTTGCAATAGAACATCAGGATTCAAAAAACGTTGAACTTTCAATGTTCAAGTTTTCTTGAACAAAAGTGCTTTATAAGCATCCAACTCAGCTTTCAGCAAAAAAAGAGGAAAACAACAATGAAAAAAACAACTACATTTTTTTTGGTGTCCATATTATTACTGACATTTACTATTAGTACAACATTACATGCAACACCTGTTGCTGATGCTAATGGTCCTTATGAAGTTAATGAAGGAGAAGAGGTTGCTTTTGATGCTGGTGGGTCTAATGGTAGTTCTCTATTGTATCGATGGGATTTCGATAATGATGGCTCTTGGGAAACAGACTGGACCAGCGATCCAGTCTCGACATATATGTGGAATGATGACTGGAATGGAATAGCAGTACTAGAAATCAGCAATGGCACTACTACAGATACTGACACAGCCTCTGTTATAATTAATAACGTTATGCCAGTCGCGATTATAGATTTGGTTACAGCGCCCACCCCACTTATGCCGGGGGACATTGTTTCTTTTAATGGTAGTACTTTTGATCCTGGGATCTTGGACACGCATATGTTTGAATGGGATTTCGGAGATGACACTAACGCTTCTGGTCCAAATGTTGATCATGTGTATACTGCTTCTGGAACTTATTTTGTTACTCTCAATGTTACTGATGACGATGGTGGATCAGATCAAACAACATTTCTTTTGTCAGTTCTAATGCCTGCAACAGTAGATATTCACCCTGATACATTGAACCTTGATAGCAATGGAAGATGGATAACCTGTTATATCGAGTTGCCAGATGGATACAATGCTAGTGACCTTAACATTTCAAGCATTTCTTTAGGGAGTTTAATACCTGCAGAGACATGGCCTTCGAATGTTGAAGATTATGATGGAGATGGAGTACTTGAGCTCATGCTAAAGTTTGATCGAGAGGCAGTACAAGAATACATAAGTGACACGTTAGGGGTAACAGGCGACAATGTGAATTTAACAGTAACTGGAGAAGTTGCAGGTCAGATCTTCCAAGGCAGCGACACAATAAACATTAACAATAATAATTCTTCGAAAAACCAAAATGCTAATGCGAACAATGTTCAGAATGGGAACACGAACAACAAAAACAAGAATACTCCTAATAATTCAAATAATAACAAGTTCAAGACTAAGAATTCAAACGAGTAGGTGGATTGAATGGCTAAATGTCCGAATTGTGGTTCAGAGGTTTCGAAGCCCATTAAAGAGTGGGATGTTGGTCCGAAGTTGCACGTTGAGATGTATCGGTGCTGTGGAAAAAATTTTAGAGAATTCATTACGAAATAATCGTAATGGCTCTCTCCCTTTTTTATTCATTTCTCTTTTTAACACATTTTTCGTTTTATTTCTTATTTTTCTTTCAACTTAATCTTTCAAAATTATTACTAAATCTTCTCTTTAATCTGAATTCCTATGTCATAAAAAGAAATTGGTTTTGCATTTTGTTTTAGATAATGTTTTAAGGTTTTTAAAATAATAGGATTAGAGTCAATAATCTATTCGATAATCTAGGCTCGCTGAGATTGGTACAATATGAGTAAGGATGACATTTATTATCGCCTTAAACATCCAGTGCGGAAAAGAATAATGGAGATTCTCGGCGATGAAGGACGGGTAAGTTTTACTCAACTTAAAAATGAGGTTAATGTTGGCGTTGGGAAGCTATATTATCATATAGACATCTTAGGTGTACTCATTACTCAAGATGAGTATCGACGATACATGTTGACTGGTGAAGGAAGACGCGCCTTAGAACTTCTCAAGATGGGGAATGGTGGGGTCATATATCCTGAACTTCCAAGCGAAGTAAAATCTATTATTACAATCTTCACGATAAAGCCTGTGTTTCAGAATCTAAAAAAAACACCTATGATAAGTTTACCTTTACTTTTTATTGTCGTTATTTTTGGGGCTTTTTTAAACATTCAATCAAACCTTGATCCTTTATTCCTTTTCTTGTTGGATAAGCCTGAAATCATGCCTGCATTGATTGTATTGAAGTCGATTATTGGGCCTCTCACAATCTTTTGTTTCTGCGATTTAACATCCACATTTCTGTATAGGAGAATTGGAAACCACATAGCCCTTTTATCAGGAATCGTTTTTTCTCAGATTCCATTAATCATTTTCTCATTACTTTGGATGTTATTTAAGGAAGCTTTTTTGTCATCGCCCTGGATTGTTCATTTTATTTTTTTCATATTTCAAGCCTGGTCTATCGTTCTCTTGATAGCTGCTCTTACCTATTCGAAGGGATTAAAGTTTTCTCAAGCTTCTCTAGTAGTCCTTGCGTTTACTTATTTCAATATTGTTCTATTGAACATTCCATTTCTAGGAGGTTGATTTGGTTCGAAAAAAGTTGAACTTTCAATGTTCAAGAAAAGTTGAACAAAAGTGCTTTATATAGTCAAAAGAGTGGAGATCATGGAGGCCTAACAGTGAATACGGGAAAGTCGCTCATTGTAACGATGCTTCTTCTACTATTAGTCACGGCCCTGCTCAATGAGACTACTATCAATGTTGCAGCAAAAAATGACAAGAATCCAAATGTCTCTGAACAAAACGAAAACGGTGTTGCTTCCGTTGCCCAAGAAAAAATTCAAGAAGCCACAGACGCAATTCAAGAAACAAACCAAACAATTCAGGGGATAAAAGGTGCTGGAATAGATGTTTCAAACGCAGAATATATTCTTGAACAAGCCACTCTGGAGTTAAACCAAGCAAATTTAGCTTATGAAAACGACGACTTCTCTAAAGCCATAAAACATGCAAACCAAGCAAAGTCACAGGCAAAAAAGGCAGAAAAATCAGTACAAAAAGCTTCTGATGGAATACAACAGTCAAGTCATGGAAAGGCGGGCGCTTTACAATCAATAGCAAATGCAGAATATGCAATATTTCTTGCAAACCAAACAATAATTGAAGCCCAAAATCTTGGCATCGATGTTACTGAATTTATGTCGATGTTAAATCAGTCTATTCTAATCTTTTCTGATGCGGTCGATGCTTTAAACAATAATGATTTTGAGTTGGCGTTACAGCTCACAGATGAATCAAAAGAACTAGCTGAAGAAGTAAAGGAAAATGCAGAGAACATTATAGAGCAGTACGAAGAAGAAACTTCTGAGCAAGCAGTGGAACTTGCCCGGGAAGCTTTGGAAGCTGCTCAAGAATCAATTACAGCAGCCAATGAGACAATTAACAATCTAAAACTCTTGGGTATAAATGTAACTATTGCTGAAGGCCTCTTAACCCAAGCTAACATTACTTTACAAAACGCAATCTCAGCATTCGAGGAGGAGAATTACGAAGTTTCAACTAGCTTAGCCGAAGAAGCAAAGAATCTAGCTGAAGATGCTAGAGCTCTTGCTGAAGCAGCACAAAATGAACAGAGCTTACCTACATTAGAAAAAATTTTGGAAACCGAAGAGATAATTGAAAATGTTTCACAGAGAATACAAGGTGCTCCACAGGGAGCAAATCTGACAGAAGCAACGCAGCTTCTTGATCTTGCATCTGATAATCTTTTGATGGCGAAAAACGCATTTGATGACGGAAACTTTACCCAAGCTGAAGAATTAGCAGACATTTCCAGACAACAAGCACTGGATGCTGAAGCATCTGCTGAGGAGGCAATTGTAAATTTTGAAAGTGGAGCTAAAAGCGAGGCTCAAGAAGCTATACAAATTGCAGAATCATCGCTATCCGATTTTGAACATAGAATTCAAGAATTGGAGGTTGAAGGCTATGATGTTGCCGTTGGAAAATCCATTTTTGATGTTGCAAACACAACGCTTGAATTAGCAAAAAATATCTTTGAAAAAGGCTTTTATGAGGAAGCAAAGGAATTTGCTGATACCGTTAAAGAACTAGTAGAAAATGGTTTAGAAACTTTAGATCAACTAGTCACTTCCACTAGTTCAGATTTGGATGCGTCAGAGGATAATGAAGGGAACACTTTGATCACCTCTTCTGAAGGCTATCTGACCATGTCAGCTTTAGCCCCAAGCATAGAGTTCAATTATCCAGTTAACGATACTTCATTTGATTTTGATGTAGGCTTCATGTCCTTTATCGAATTCATTGACGTTAACAATGATAATTTGCCTCAGGAAAACGAAATTCTACAAACCCTCAAGTTTAAAGATTCTGTGTGGAATAAAACATTGCAAATCCAATCATTGAATGGCAACCAAGAAGTAAACATAATCTACAGTGCAAAAACTGTTTCTTATGACATCATCCTAAAGATGGTAGTGTATGAGAATCCAACATTAGTATCGACATCGCTTGCTAACACTACAGTGATCTTTGGTATTGATGGCGCTGCAATGGAGACAAAGATAACAGTCATTGTAAATGATTGGCCTTGGTCATCAAATAAAAGTCAACTTGGTCTCGAGATGGTTGTTGATGTTGCAGCTGAAGGAACTGTTAGCGAGAAATCTACCCAGCAAGGTAATCTCGTTCAGATACTATTCAATGCCTCTAGTGCAATTGTAAAAACTGAATGGCTGACCAAAGCAAAAGTTATAACCCCTGATGGATTTGAGTCTGTTGTTAATGTTGAGACAGGTTTCGAAATCGAACATAAACAAGCTACTACATCCTTGAAAATCTATTTTGTTTACCCCAACTTTGAAGGATCAAAACTTGAACACGACCCTAACATAGGCTTAGAATGGTTGTATTTCCCAATAGTCTTCGTTCCAATTCTTTCAAGTTTGTGGTTGTCTTTAGGATCAGCCATCACTGTTACAATTCTTGCTGTAACTGTGCTTCTGATTAGTAGGAGGAGATCATATTATGGCTAAAAACATTGTTAACAAGAGCGTGGAAAGATACTTTGAAGCGGAACAGTATAACAGAATAGGTTGGGCCAGAGTAAAGGGCTTTACCGTTGGAACTAATAGGCCATTGAAAATCAGTCGTATCCATGATGCAAACGCAGAGATCGACTGTTATATAACTGATAAAGTTTTGCAGCTTTGCCAAATGGGTAAACTTAACATCGATGACGTTGTCTTGATTCAGTTCATGGACAGAGATCCCAAAAAAGCAGTAGTTGTTGATAAGGTCCATTGTGCGCACCCTTAACCTATAGTTATGGGCGCCACAAAAACAGTGTAATTATTCTATACTACTGTGCACAATAAAATTAGACACTAAACGAACGATACCGTCTTTTTTTCCTAGTTTTGTATATTCTTGGTCTAGCTGTGGCTCTATAAAGTATACTTAAGACAACTCCAGTGATGAATCCTCCGAGGTGAGCTGTATGAGCGACGTATGGGTTTACGCCACTTATTGTATAGAGAAATTCAAAAGCAGCGTACATTAATACATACACAATTGCTGGCATTGGTATGAAGACATACCTAATATGAACATAGAGTCTTCTGGTGGGGAAGAATATGGCATAAGCTGCCATGACTCCGAAGAGAGCACCACTTGCACCCACAACTGGTATATACGGATCATGTGTTGTGAAAGTGTACAGAAGAGCCGCGCCAACCCCACAAATCAGATAGAATAGAATGAAGTGTCCTCTTCCATAGACATTTTCAGCATCATCTCCGAACACCCATAAAGCGTACATGTTGCTTACTAAGTGGATTATGTCTGCGTGTAGGAACATAGAGGTAAATATTGTTATAATGCTTGAAATGATATCTCCTTCTAAAAGATAAGCTGGAACATAAGCAAATTGTTCAAGTAGATACGGATCGTTGATTTCTGCGAAAAATACAGCAGCATTCACAAGGATTAAAGTCTAAGTAACAAAAGGTGTAAACTTTGTTAGTGGTCTTTCTTCAATGACTACCAACTGAATCCCTTCTTGATTTGCTGTAAACCGTTCGAGAGTGTAGTTATAAAATCTTCGATTATGATTAACAGTTTTATAAAAGTGTTCGATGTTATTTGCATAATACACTTATTCATTATAACTATCAAACCTGTCGTTCTTGCTTTTTCAGCTTTTAAACCCATGATTTTATCTGTGAAAAGATTCACTCGTATAAAATTAAAGCCATTTTTTTAGCTAACCAGCGACTCCATGTCTGTCATTGAAATAACTTCGTGATAAACCGATAACTACAATTGTTTTGTAGTCGGTTGGAATCTTTTTTAATATAATAGTTATTCATAGCTTACTCTCTTCAAATACAAAGAATTATATAAACACAAAAATAAGTCGAAGTCGCTTAATAATTCTCCTAACTACTTAAATTGTGAAAAAGATGAATTTCAGAAGGGAATTCGTTTTTACAATTACATTATTACTGCTGATGTATGCCTCTTCTTTTATCCCTTTAGTAAGAGCAGAGCTGGGCCAATAGGATGGTTGACAGCTGGTAGGGACGCAGGAAAAAAAGCACTTACAGTAATAAAAGAGCCTTTCCTAATGCTTCCTGAATAACTAGACTTCCAAGCCCTACACAGGGAACATCTTTCAATGAAGCCCCAAAGCTACCTACAGCCGTCCTAACTCCGCTGACAATAACAATCCTTTTCTTAAAACGGCCCATGGAAGTGAAGTTTTCTGACCCCCTTTATTTACGTATTACGACATTATACGGATCCAGTTTCCTGAGTATTTCCAATTCATTCTCTGTTGGCTCTGGGATAAATTCAACCTTTTTTGGAATTTTTATGTGAAAACTTCTATTCGTCGTGATATCTTCATCAGTTACGCCGGGATATTTTGAGAGTAACATCATCTTCTTGTCTTTTCCAAAGCCGTAAATGCCGAGTTGAGTAACAACTCTCCAAGGTCCAGTGTTATAAGGCAGTCCTGCTCTTTCCCTCGCTCCCGGCCCAGTTAGATATCCTGGCGTGGTTAGAAAATCGAGTTTTTCCACAAATCTCTTCTTGTCCTGCTTCATGAGGATGATTGTCTTCCAGCAGAGAGAACCAAAATCGTTTGCTCCACCGCTGCCTGGCAGTCGAACCTTTGGTTTGTCGTGAGACCCTATTACTGTTGTGTTTATATTACCATACTCATCTATCTGTGCGGCGCCAAGAAAGGCATAATCGCCATATCCAGCTTGTATGAATGACATGGTGTAATCCATGCTTGCTGACATGATGGCTTTGTAGGTTGTCATCGAGTCACCTACCGAAAGTGGTATTGTCGGAGGCTCAATGGGGCACATACCTCCAGCCTCGAAGACAATAGCTAGGTTTGGAGCACATGTCTTTTGAGCAAAAAGGGATGCGAGTATAGGCATACCTGTGCCTGTAAAAACTGTCTTTCCGTCCTCGAGAAGTTTTGAGGATGTAATTATCATCATTTCGGTTAAAGTGCACTTACGATTGGACATGTAATTCACTTTCGAACTATTTTACAGTCGGTTGACTCCATGGGTAGGTGAAACGTTCTTTTCCCTGCTCAAGTTTTCTGAGATACTCCATTTTTGCGATGCCACCTATAAGCTCTAAATACTCTTCGAACCCTTTCACGTTGTACACATATCTATCAAAATACTCCTTTGTGCCCTCAATGCTTTTCGTCGCCCTCAAATATTCAGCCATATGTTCCTCATCAGAGTAATAATCGTTGGGCATATTGCATGGATGACAGCCAAAACGTGCTTCAACAACGGCATCTACATAGAAGTAGGGAATGCTTGTTCGCCAAGGCTCCTCTCTTATTTTTTGGTTAGGAACAACTTCTTCGGTTGTTATGATCAGCCTCCTTGTTGCACGGGCAAGTTCGAAGTCTTCAGATAGTATGCCATCTATCTGAGCATTTCCATACTTATCGCAACGGTGTACATGAATGATCGCTACATCGGGAAAACACGCAGGAATAAGGCATATTGGTCTACTAGTTAATGGGTCTTGAACAACTAGTGCCGAACTATGTTTAAACGTATCAGTACCAAGTAAAATGTAGGCAGGTGTCCACGGTAGACCTGCAGCAGCGGCTTTATACCTCCATTGTAAGGCTGCATTACTCCACTCTGAAACGACCTTAACCTGTCCACTTTCTACAGCACGTCTGGAGGCGGGTGAAAGGCCTCGCATTTCGTGACCAAATGAGTAAGCAACCTCAACCTTGCTAACACAACCAGTAGCGATAAGAACGTCAAGATCATGGACTGCTGTCTTCCCAGATACGATCAAATTTCTTTTTTCTGTCGAATCATTTCATAGATTAGAGCCATTGAAACCCTAACATGTCCAAATCCACCACTGGCTAAGTAAGAACCATCTGGTATATACTTCGATACTGCAGTGTCAAGCTCAATAACCTTGTCTTCTAAACGTGCGGATTTATTTTTCTGAACCCACCGCCTATGTTCATCAGGATCATACCAGGCTAAAAGTTCACCTGTCCCTCTTTCTAGAACTTTCAACTTATTAACCTATTAATGATTATACTAATGTTTGGTATTTAAGATTAGAACCGATTTGATCGATCGGGATCCTACCAATTTATTGAGTTTAAAACAAATTTTAAGATATAGAAACTAAGTAATACAAAAGCGTATGAAAAGAGGAGATATGTTATTATGTCTGTAGTTATGATAACGGGCGGGATGGGATTTCTTGGCTCCCATGTTGCCAGAGAATTTTTAAAACATGATTATGAAGTGGTTCTCACAGATGTCAGGGTTAAACGGGGACTAATCAAAGATATTGAAGAAAAAGTAAAAATTGTGGAAAGTGACATAACTGTCCCAACACAATTGAATGAAACTGTGAAAGAAAATGATGTTGACGCGATAATCCACTATGCGGCACTTCTTTCAAGCGAAGCAGAAGCAAATCCTGAGCAAGCCTTTCAGGTAAATTTTGATGGGCTTTGGAATGTTTTTGAAGTCGCAAGAAAAAACGATCTTGAAGCGGTGATTTTTGCAAGTAGTATAGCTGCTTACGGTCTAGGGGTTCCAGAAATCGTTAAAGAGGAAACATATACCGTACCGTTCACGCTGTACGGTATTTCTAAGCAACTTGGTGAGATGCTTGGATTATGGTTCTATAGAAAATATGGGATTGAATTTGCCGCATTTAGGTATGGGTCTGTCATTGGCCCGGGAAGAAGAAACGGTGGCGCCTCGGCCTATTCAACGCTCATCATCCAGAAACCAGCACAGACGATGCCCTATGTGGTTAACGTGCCAGAAACCGCTCGTATACCAATAGTCTATGTAAAGGATGCTGCCGTCGCAACTCTAACAGCATACGAAAAAATAAGAAACCTTGAGAGTAGAATATACAATCTGGCGAGTATAATTCCCAGTCCGAAGGCTAAGGACATCGCGGCCTTGGTGCAGAAATATTTGCCTAATGCCAAGATAGCATTTAAGCCAGATCCAAAGACAACTAAGATAGTTGAATCATGGCCTAGAGATCTCGATATTACAAGGGCTCATGATGATTTCGGCTGGAAACCAAAATACAGTTCCTTGGATGCTCTTGTGAAGGACTTCATAAACGATGTTAGAGACCGTCCAGACATGTATGAAATCTAGTGTAATGGGGAAGAAAATGAAAATAACCTGTGTTGGAGGCGGGACCATAGGCAGTAGCTGGGCGTTAATCTTCGCATTGAAAGGACATGAAGTGACCATCTATGATGTTAGTGACGATGTATTAATCAATTCAAATGACCGAATAAGGACTTGGTTAAAGCTTCTATTAAAAAAGGGATTTATCGAGAGGAAGCAGATAGATCAGACTATAGGTAAGATTAATTCAACTTTGAGTTTGAACGATGCTGTGATGGATGCAGATCATATACAGGAATCAGTATTTGAGAATCTAAACTTAAAGAAAAAAATATTCGACGAGGTAAGTTTGTTAGTTAAGCCTTCAGCAATACTCGCAAGTAGCTCATCAGGTTTGTCAATAACTGAAATACAAAAAGTAGCTAAAAGACCAGAAAGGTGTATAATAATTCATCCAATTAATCCTCCTCACTTAATACCATTAGTTGAAATTGTACCCGGGAAAAAAACCTCTCCTGAGGTTGTTAATTCAGTTTATGATTTTATGTTAAGGTTAGGGAAGATACCCATAATAGTGAGAAAACAAGTACCGGGCTTTGTTTTTAATCGATTGGCAGCAGCATTATGGCGTGAAGCATTAAATATTCTAGATGAAGGTGTAGCAACGGTTGACGATATAGATAAAGTAGTTTATGCTGGTATGGGACTTAGATGGGCTATTATGGGGCCATTCTTAACCTATCATTTGGGTGGCGGCGAGAAAGGCTTGGAGTATTTTATCCATCATATACACCCAACCTTCTCAAAGTGTTGGAAGTCTATGAGAACATGGACTGTGGCACCTCGTGCTATAGCAGAAAAAGCTGTAGAAGGTGTTAAACAGATGAATTTAGTTAAAGAGAAAAGTTATAAGGAGCTAGTTGAGTGGAGAGACGACAAATTAATTGAGCTGGTTAAATTGTTATTCGATCAGCGTGTCTCTGAAGATAAAACCTCATAAATCAATATTATGATTTTGTTGATTCAATAAGCTCCCATATATTTAATCCAATCAGATATATTATAATGATTATTTTGAGGCCGGCGTCCTGGCCATAACCCATCTTACTTAATATAACGATAGAATAAAGAAAGCAGCGTTTTTCCTTACTCAGGATGGCGATAAGAGCGACGCCTTCAAAGACATGGAAGCAATCTACGGCAAGAAACCAGTTGCTACACTCAGGATCGGATCATCTGATGTGAAAAAAGGAAAATACTTAGAACAAGTCGAAAAATTCGTCCAGAAATATGAAAAAATTTGATCAATACATTTTTTCATATTAAATGAAATAACAAATGGTAAAATAGCTTATTTCAAGCATTTATTGGAGAGAAAATTAGAATCTTTCAATTATAGTCGCGTGTGTGCGCTCAAATTCATAGTTAACAACTATATCGATTGATTTGGCTCTTCAATCCAAGTCTCAAGAATTGTCTGTCTTCTTTGATGTACTGATCTGTCGGACTTTGCACAGCCATATTTTCGTCTTGCGTTTTCAACTATTTTGTAGATTTTTGAAGTATACTGTTTTGGAGCGTATGCCATCTTGTAAAGATGTAGATAACTATGTATCAGTTCCGGGAATTCTTTTTTAATTAAGGATAAAACACGATTTCTACACGAAGATCTAAGATTTAGAACTCCAGGAATAATATACCCTGCTCTTGCCTTGCTTACTGCTTTAACCACAGAATTAATGTTTTTAATGTCATCAGTTAAGTGGGGAAATATTGGCATAAATAAGATGTCAACCTTTATCCCTGCTTCAGTTAGTTTTTTTATAGCATCAAGGCGCTTTTTGGTTGATGGAGCTCTTGGCTCAATTTTTTGTCGGATCTTTTCATTTAATGTAGTAATTGTAAAGTTAACTCGCAATTGAGTTTTATCTGCGATTTCTGAGAGTATGTCTATGTCTCGTAAAACAAGATCAGATTTTGTTCCTATGAATAGCGGATTTTTGAATTTTTCGAAGACTGTTAAGATTTGCCTAGTGATTTCATATTTTCTCTCAGCTGGTTGATAAGGATCACATACTGAACCTAGGTTTACAACTTCGTGATTCCATCCTAAACGCGAAAATTCCTTTTGTAAAACTTTCGCTGCGTTAATTTTTACAAATATTTCATTCTCAAAATCTGATCCAGTATTGTATCCGAGATATTCGTGAGTGTAACGTGCAAAACAGTATGGGCATGAATGTTCGCATCCTCGATATGGATTTATTCCCCATTTAAAAGGTAGAAATTT
>JAUVYS010000024.1 GCA_030602965.1 Candidatus Bathyarchaeota archaeon
TGTCAATCCACATTCTTCCACCGCCTCCTTCACAGCAAAGACTTCGTTGTCTTGAGCGGTCAAACTCTAGCAGTTCCACGCCTGGTATATTCTCGATGATTTTTCTAGGCTCGTCGTAAATTCCATTCTGCTTGCCCAAGAAGCATGGATCATGGTAAATCACCTTCTTGTTCAACTTCTTTGAAAATTTTAACTTACCATCTTCGATCAGGTTGGCAAGCAGTTGAGTGTGATGTTGAAACTCAAAATCTGTTTGTCCATATCTATTTTTGAACGCATGATATGAATGGGGACACGATGTAAACGCCTGTTTCACATTGTATTTGTTGAATAATTTTTTGTTCTCTTCAACTAGAAACTTATACAGGCCTTTTTCTCCCATTCCATAAACTTCGTTTCCGCAACAGTTTTCTTTGTTGCCAAAGGTTCCAAAGTTCAATCCCGACTTTTGTAGACAGTTCACAAGACTCTTTGCCACTTCTTGGACTCTGGAGTCATATGCCGGAGTACAACCAACAAAGTAAAGGAATTCTGCGCCATCTGAAATGTGTTTTACGTTCAAGTCTTGAGCCCAATCAGACCTTTTGGTTCTTATTATTCCCCAAGAGTTGCCGTTCTTGAAGATGCTTTCCAACGTATCTCGTAGAGTAGGTGCAATTTCACCTTTTTCAACTAACAGGCTGCGAACGTCAATTAGAAATTCGTATGGGTTTATCTCTTTCGGACAGCGGATTCCACAGCTGGCACAGGTTGTGCAGCTCCATACTTCATCTTCTGGATGCTTTGTTATCTCATTGCTGATGGCGACTTCGCGCATGTACTTTCTGATGTTTAAACCCACTTTTCTTGAAACCGGGCAGCTTCCGGTGCATATCCCACACTGAATACATTCAAGTAAGTTATGTTTCTGTTGAAGCTCTTGAGCGTTCATTTTCAACCTATCGATTGCCAAGAATAAGAATATAAAATAAGCGCTTTAATCAATAAGAATAAAAATATAACAATAGTTACTGGTGGTTGCTTTTGGCAGAAGATGAGTTCCCTAGAATAGGTATCTTCGTTTGTGAGTGTGGTGGAAACATAGGCGATGTCGTGGACGTAAAGGCTATTGTAAATATAGTAAAGAATTGGGATAATGTCGTAGTGGCCAAACATCACAAATATTTGTGCTCAAAACCAGCCCAAGAGATTATGATCAATGCCATAAAGAAGAGGAATCTGGATCGAGTCTTAGTAGCTAGCTGTACGCCTAGAATGCACCTCGCTACTTTCCAAAGTGTTCTAGAACGGGCGGATCTGAATCCTTACATGCTTGAGTTCATCAACATTAGGGAACATTGTTCTTGGGCTCATGGTCCACAACCCTCTGAAGAAGCCACAAGAAAGGCTATCAGTCTGATCAGAGGCAGCTACGAACGAAGCTTAGTCCTCGAACCATTAGAAACCATCAGCGAGAAATGCTCCAGAGAAATCCTGGTCATAGGCGGAGGCATTGCAGGGATCACAGCTGCCCTTGAACTTGGCTATTTAGGCTATAATGTTCATCTCTTGGATAGAAAGCCGAGTATCGGCGGAAACATGGCGAAGCTGACAAAGGTATTTCCAACCCTTGACTGCGCTCAATGCATTCTCACCCCGCGAATGGCTGAGGTTGGAAGAAATCCAAATGTGAATCTACTTTCTTATGCTGAAGTTCAAGATGTCAGTGGACGCCCAGGTAACTACAACGTAAAAGTTTTCATGAAACCGCGAGGCGTAGACATTGAGACATGTAAAAGCTGCGGGGTATGTACAACAGTCTGCCCAGTAACTGTGCCAGACGAATTCAATGAGGGTTTATCACAAAGGAAAGCGGCATACATAGAATTTTCGCAGGCTGTACCTTCAGCTTATGTTATTGATTTTGATGCTTGCACAAAATGTGAAATATGTGTACAGAAATGCCCTTCAAAAACCATCAACCTAGATGATGAAGGAAAAACAATTACCTTGAACGTGGGCGCCATTATTATGGCCACTGGCTATGAGCTTTATGAAGCTCAAAAGCTTGAAAATTACGGTTATGGAGTTTATGATGATGTCATAACTATGATGCAGCTTGAGAGAATCACCTCAGCTTCGGGGCCAACAGGTGGTTACGTGAAGAAAGCTAATGGTAGGGATGTCAAGAAGATTGCCATTCTTCTCTGTGCTGGTTCTAGAGATAAGAACTATATTGTTTACTGCAGTCGTATCTGTTGTATGTATGCTTTGAAGCAGGCTTTTGTTCTCAAGAAGATGCTTGGTATAGATGTTTACGTTTATTACACGGACATTCGAGCTACTGGAAAGGGTTATGAAGAGCTTTATTGGCGAAACCAAGAAGCAGGAGTTATATTCATACGTGGAAAGGTAGCTGAAGTCTGGAAAAATAACGATGGCAAACTTACAGTAACCGCTGAGGACACCTTAATGGGTGATGTAACCGATGAAAGCTTTGACTTGGTCGCATTGGCTACACCGATGGTTCCTCCAGCTACACTCAAAGAGCTTGCTGATAAGATGAATCTTCCTCTTGGTGAAGACAGATTCATACAAGAGAAACATCCAAAACTTGATCCGGTGGACTCCCTTGTTACAGGGGTTTTTGCTTGTGGATGTGCCTTGAGCCCGAAGGATGTTCGTGACACGGTTTCCGACGCCTTGGGTGCTGCTGCAAAAGCTTCTCTATTCCTAAAAAGTGAATATATTAGCACGAGTCCTGAAAAAGCATACGTGATTCCAGAATTATGTAACGGTTCCAAGGTCTGTATCAATACTTGTCCGGTAAACGCAATTACTTTGGAAAATGGAAAAGCTAAGATTGATCCATTTTCGTGCATTGGATGTGGAGCGTGCATCCCTGTGTGCCCAAATGAAGCTATCGATTTTAAGAATTCAACTATAAATCAGATGAAGGGTCACATGAAGGGCGTATTGATGGATAAGGACGCTGGGGAGGTTAGGATAATTGCGTTTGTAGATAAGAGTGTTGGTTATACGGGAATGGACTTTCTTGGTTTAGACCGCATCAATTACCCAGAAAGTGTCAGGATCATTCCTGTTCCATCAACAGCAATCATAGGTTTGAAGCATATTCTTTACTCTTTTGCCTTCGGGGCTGATGGGGTCTTGGTGATTGAGGGTCAACAAGACATCGACGAGAAGTTTACGAAGAAGAGGATGATTGAGATGGGTCGTTCGCTTAAAGAGTTTGGAATAAAAAGTATGCGTGTTCGGTACAGCTATGTTCCTTTACCTGTTTATAAGAAAGCAGCTGATTTATTCACAAGATTTACAGAGAGAATTAAGAAATTTGGGCCTCTTCCAGAAGAGAAACGCAAGGTTGCAGAGCAACAGGTTTGATATGAATCTTTCCACTTTTTTATCTGAAATTCTTGGTCTCATTTTTTTTAAAACGGTGCTCGGTTTTGCGGAGGGATTTGTAGAAAAAGTAATAATGATGGAATGGAAATTGATGATTGAGGGAAAGGAAGTTTGAACATAATTGTTTGTGTTAAACATGTTCCTGAGACAGCAGAAGCAGACATTAAAATCGACTCTGAAGAGAAAAGTATAGAGTTATCTGGACTCGTCTTCGACATCAACGAGTGGGATAACTACGCATTGGAAGAAGCAGTTCTCTTAAAAGAAAAACATGGTGGAACGGTCACAGCAATAACTGTAGGCTCTGAAGATTCAGAGAGCACTCTAAGAAAATGTTTAGCTAGAGGATCAGACAAGGCTATACGACTCACTGACAAAAGGTTTGAAGAGTCTGATAGTTATGCTATTGCGAAGATTCTTCACAGTGTGATCAAGAATTTACCTTTTGACTTGATTTTGACTGGAGTGCAGGCTGACGATGTTGGCTATGCGATGGTTGGACCTATACTTGCAGGGTTACTTGGAATTCCCCATGCAACGATGGTTAAAAAAATCGAGTTAAGTGACGGTGCATCCAAAGTTAACCGGGAATTAGAGGGAGGATTGGAAGAGGTAGTTGAGTTAAAGTTGCCTGCTCTCTTTTCCATACAGACCGGAATTAACGAGCCTAGATACGTTTCTATCATGGGTATAAGAAAAGCAATGCAGAAGGAGATCAAGGTTCTAAGCTTGGGCGACTTAGAATTGAACAAAAACGATGTTGGCGTGGCAGGTTCGTGGATTAAGATAGAGAAGATCTATGTGCCTCCAGCAGAGAAACAAACAGAATACATCGAGGGAAGCCCTGAGGAAGTTGCCACCAAAATTATTGAAATCATAAAGTCACGGGGGTTGATATAACTGAAGAGAATCTTCGTCTTGGCTGAACATAGGAGAGGCGATCTTCGAGATATCACTCATGAAATGTTGAGTAAAGGAAGAGAGTTAGCAGAAAAAAACGGCGCAAGTTTAACAGCGTTGCTCCTTGGTCATGACATCAAAGGTTTCGCAAGTAAGCTTACAGATCAAGCTAATGAGGTCTGGGTCGTTGATGATCTGAGGTTAAAAAACTTTAACGCAGAAGCATATCAGAGAATTTTATCCTCTTTAATAACTGAATACAAACCTTTACTGACCTTGATTGGCCATACAGCGTTTGGTGTTGATCTTGCCCCTAGACTAGCTATTGAGCTAGGTATCCCGCTAACTACAGACTGTTTGGATATTGATTTTGAAGGAGGAGTGTTATCTGTCATTCGCCAAATGTATGGTGGAAAAGTAAACGCTGAAGCATTACTTAAAGAAGCCGAAAGCTACATCGTTACGATCCGTCCTGCAGCCTTCGAAGCAAAAGAGGGAGAACCCCTTGGGGGTGAAATAGTCGATGTTGCTTCTTCGCTGAAGGAGGATGTTAAAAATAAGAAGTTTATTGAGTATGTTGAGCCATCTGTCGGTGATGTGGACGTCACAGCAGCCGAAATTATAATTGCGATAGGCCGCGGAATCAAGGACAAAGATAACATTACATTAGTTCAAGAATTAGCAGACGCCCTTGGAGGTGTCTTGGCCTGTTCCCGGCCCATTGTAGATAAAGAATGGCTCCCAAAGGATAGGCAGGTAGGAACCTCTGGAAAAACGGTGAAGCCTAAGCTATACATCGCTATGGGTATAAGTGGGGCTTTTCAGCATGTGGCTGGTATGAAGAGCTCTGACCTAGTATTTGTGGTAAACAAAGATGCGAAAGCACCGTTCTTCAGTGTAGCTGACTATGGTGTAATAAACGACATGTTTAAAATTGTACCTGCTTTGAAGAATAAAATATATGAGATTAAAACAATAACTTAACCAATAAGGTGAAAAAATTGGATTTTGAACTAACTAAGGAACAAAAAGAGATTCAAAAAGCCGCTCGCGAATTCGCAGATAAAGAGTTGACACCGGAACTGGGAAGAGAGTACGATAAAAAAGAAGAATTTCCACATGAACTCCACAAGAAAGCAGCTAAACTAGGTTTCATTGGTTGCCACTTCGAAGAGTCATATGGAGGACAAGGCTTAGGCATTCTTGAAAACTTCTTGATCCTAGAAGAGTTTTGTAGGGCAGATTCAACGCTTGGAACAGCATTACTTGTATCCACCTTTGGCAGTGACATAATTGTGATGTTCGGGAACGACGAGCAAAAGCAGAAGTACCTTCCCAAAGTGGCAAGTGGTGAGTGGATAGCTTCTGGAGCAATCACAGAACCCGCTCATGGCAGCGACATCACCTCCATGGACACAACCGCTAAGCTTGATGGAGACAAGTATGTGATCAATGGCGGTAAGACCCTAATATCAAATGCTACAATTGCTGACTTTGCCTTCGTGCTTTGCCAGACAAAGCCTGACGCTGGACGTAGGGGACAAAGCGTGTTACTGGTTGATAATGGAACTGAAGGTTTTGATCAAACAAAAATCCACGGCAAAATGGGAATACGAGCATCACCTTCAGGCGAGTACTCTTTCAGTAACGTACGGGTTCCAAAGGGAAACCTAGTAGGTGTTGAGAACATGGGTTTCTACCACACTTTAGAGTTCTTAGACATAGGAAGGGCTGCAGTTGCCATGCAAGCTGTCGGAATGGCTCAAGGAGCGTTTGATCTCGCTCTGAAGTATGCAAAGGAGCGGACGCAGTTTGGACGCCCAATCTCCGATTTTCAAGCGACCCAGCACAAACTTGCTGATGCGGCAACCCAGATAGAAGCCGCAAGACTATTTGCCTATAAAACTGCTTGGTACCTTGATCAGGGTAGAATCATGCCAAAAATGACATGTATGGCAAAGAACTTTGCCACAAGGATGGCTGTGAAGGTCATAGATGATTGTCTACAGATCTTTGGAGGATACGGCTACATAGCAGAGTATAACATTGAGCGTTTCTACCGTGACATTAGAGTAACAGATCTGTATGAGGGAACAACAGAGATCCAGAAGAATATGATCTTCAGGTTCCTTACAAAGTAGGATAACCCCAATCTTAAAGCGAGACAAAATAATGTCTCTCACTGATGCGATTGTAAAAGTCTCAGTTCCAACTCCTTTTCCAGTTGGAGACGTAAACGTCTACATCATCAAGAGAGAGCCATTAACATTAATTGACGCAGGGCCTCTCACTGAGAAAGCTATGGCCATCATAGCTGACTCGCTTTCCACCCTAGGACATCAAATCCAAGACATTGAACAGATAATCCTTACACACGGTCACGTTGACCACTTTGGGCTTGTACGTAGATTAAAAAAAGAGTCTGGGGCAAAGGTGTATATTAACCCCAAAGACAACAGTAATGTTACAGAGTTCCCTGAGGAACAGAAGAGAAAAAACAGAGAAGGCCTTTCTAAATCCGGAGTACCACTAATAATAATGGAGAACACAGTTAACTTCATTCGTGATTACGGTGAGCCTGTTGAGGTTGACGGTTATCTTTTGAACAATGATGTGTTACGATTCAACAACATCGTTTTCAAAGTGATTCATACACCTGGGCATTCTCCTGGTTCAATTTGCCTTTTCGAAGAGACCAAAGGAATACTAATTTCTGGCGACACTATACTCCAAGAAATCACCACGAACGCAATAAGTATAGCTAAAGAGGAGCGGGGTGAGCTAGCAACATATCTGAAAACCTTAAAGATGTTGACTGAGCTTCCAGTTAATATTGTTCTTCCAGGACACGGTGATAATTTCTCAAATCATAAACTTGTCGTTAAAAATTATATGAAGCAATACTTGAAAAGGAAGCAAAAAGTCTTGAGAAGTATTAGTGTTCATCCAAAGAATGCGTATCAAATCATGATTGATATTTTTGGACAGTTGATGGGAATGAACGTCTTCTTAGGAATGAGTGAAGTGTTAGGTCACTTGGATATTTTGATAAATGAGGGCCATGTGACCTCGCATGAAGATGAAAATCAAATTATTTATAAAATAAAAGGGAAATAATTTATTCTCCTTTAAATTCAGGCTTCCTCTTCTCAAAGAAGCTAGATATGCCTTCTTCGACGTCTTTTGTTGAGAAAATTACTCCAAATGCTTCAGACTCTATCTTAAGACCGGCTTCCAATGGAACCTGTGTTCCGATATTCAATGCGTGTTTCGCGTACTTCAATGCGATCGGTGGGCCTTCAACAAACCTCTTCGCGAAAGCTTTCACTTCTTCATCTAGTTTATCCATGGGCACAACTTTGTTAAGTAACCCTATTTCCAGGGCTTCTTGAGCTGTAATTTGATCGCCAATCATGATCAATTCCTTTGCTTTTGATAATCCGACGATCCTGGGGAGTCTCTGTGTTCCTCCCCAACCCGGTATGAGACCTCGCTGTATCTCTGGGCTTCCTAACTGTGCATGTTCTGCTGCTATTCTAAAGTCACAAGCTAACACTAACTCCAATCCACCGCCCATGCAGAAACCGTTTATTGCAGCTATGTAAGGTTTTGAAGACTTCTCGATTTTTCTCATTAACTCGTGGCCTTTCTCTGACACTTCAGGTGCAGTTATTGGCGTCATCTCCATGAAGAATGATAAATCGCCTCCTGCACTGAATGCTTTGTCACCAGCACCTGTAATCACGACACACTTTACTTCTTTATCTTCCTCAATTTCATCTACTGCTGATGAAAACTCAGTAGCAACTTCCCAAGTAAACGCGTTTAGCCTGTGTGGTCTGTTAATGGTTATCCAGGCTATGCCTTCTTCTTTTTTGACTATTATGGTCTCATATCGTCTCTTCTTACTCATACTCATGGAATCCCCTTTTGGCTTTTCGTCCAAGCCAACCCTTGCTCACGTACTCCTCCAGAAGTGGACTAGGCTTGTACATCTCCTCACCATACTTCGCGTGCATCTCCTTGAGTTTTGTTAGGGCAACATCGAGACCAATCTTATCAGCAAGTTCGCAGGGACCTGATGGCCATCCTAAACCAAGTTTTATTGCTACGTCGATATCACCTGGCGTTGCAACGTCCTCATAGACAAGAGAAGCTGCTTCATTGACTGCCATTGCATATATCTTATCAATGTCAAATTTATCTGCAAGTCTAAACGATATCCTTGGCATACCTACACTCCAATCGTAGAAGCCCTCGCCTGTCTTTTTCCCATATTTTCCTTCTTTAAAGTATTTTTCCACCAATGGGCACAGTTTAGCTTTCTCACCATAGGCTTCTTCCATGACCTTAGAAACCTTATAGAGTACGTCAAGTCCAATCCAATCAGCAAGTTCAAATGCGCCCAATGGAAATCCTGCTTTATATTTGATAGCTGCATCGACTTCTTCCTTTGTTGCTTCTTCTCTGTAAACATTCCAAAAGGCTTCGTTGAACACGAGTGCTAATACCCTGTTTACGAGGAATCCTCTAACATCTTTTTTACAAATAACTGGGGTCTTACCCATCTTCTTAGCTAAATCCACGATTGTATTTACCGTTTCATCACTTGTTTGATCTCCTTTGATTACTTCTACTAACGCCATCAACGCTGGGGGATTAAAGAAGTGCATACCAACAACTTTGTCAGGTCTTTCTGTGGCATTACCCATCTCTGTAATACTCAGGGCTGAGGTGTTGCTGGCAATTATCGCATTCTCTGGAGCTGCTTTGTCAACTTTTGAAAAGAGGTCTTTCTTCGCTCCCATTTCTTCAGCGATCGCTTCAACAACAAGATCTGCGGATTTAACCGCGTCCTCCAAGTTCATTGAGGTTTTTAGTCTTGCCATTGTTGCTTTGGCGTCTTCTTCCCTTATCCTTCGTTTCTCAACAAATTTTCCTAAACTCCATTTGATTAAGTCCATCGCTTTCTTTAATATTTCCTCGTCAACATCGACTATTGTTACTTCGAGGCCCGCCATTGCTAATAACTCAGCAATACCATGACCCATTGCTCCTGCTCCAACTACGACTGCGTTCTTCAAAATTAACACATCCATGTATAATATTTAAAATGTAAATTTTAAAAACTTTTTCACAACTCAAAAATCAAGTTCATTTTAAAGAGTGTTTAAGTATAAACGCACACAAGATAGAGATAATATATGTCAGCCAATGGGGTACGGGTTTACGCCTGTTTTCGAGGTCATTAGAACCCTTTTTTGTCTATTGCCTTGTATGATGGGCTTGAGTTTTTTCAGCTTTTCTTGGCCTTGATCTTCTTCGCCTCATCGCTGATACCCATTGAAGCCACTACCCTGTGGAATATCTCTCTGCGAGTCATCGTATGGTGGATCTCTCTAATCAGCTTTATAGCTATCATGAGCATCGCAACCCGATCAATCGACCAGAAGAAGCAGTAAAAGCTGTCGCACGCGATCGATTCTCATGTATATCGCATGCACGATTCGAAATACAAGATAATCAGTAATGATGTGTTTAATTAGACATGGTCTTGTGTGAAAGAAGATGGGTTGTGGCCAGGACAACGATCACAAAATAAACAATAAAAAGTAGTATAAATTCTGTTCCAGCGCAGAGTTACCCTGAGGTATCCATTCTCGTGTTCGCGGTTTAACAGAATGCTAAGATCCTAATCTTTCGGTAATCCTTTTTATGTTCTGTTCCTCGTCATTCAACTCTTTCTTTAAAAGTTTTTTCAACTTTGGACTATCCTCAAGCATACTCCGTATTATATTTAATCGCAACTTCTCTTCTTCTGTTAAAAACTCTTCATCAGAATTTGCCATTTTTTTAACTCTGTCCTTTACCATATTTTATGTAATTTTGGCTTTTTCTCTTTTTTTTTGAGGATGCTAACTATCACTTCTTCTATTCGTTGTATGAATGGTTTAGATAAAGATGTTGGTAAAGACCAGATAAAATACTCTTTCACTTTCGCGTGCGCGCGCGAATCTTACAATTTGAATGATAAAATTCAGAAAACCAACAAGAAAAAAGTAGGGAGTGGAGAATAGCGGGTGATATCTCTACTGTGTGTAGGGTTCAAATCCCACTTCCCGCACCATGAATGAACTCGCTTGATTTTTGAAAAGATGAGCAGATTAGAAAAACCAATCTATTAACGAAAATTTTTTCAAGTATTTCTTTGGAATCCAATATGGTTCAGTGGCCATTTGGCTACCATATCTACTCATAACATTTCGAAAAACAACACAGTATTCATCATCAGTCTCCATTAGAGCTTCTCCTTTCAACCCTTTCGTTAAAGTGAAAATCCCCGCATTATAATCTTCAATCAACTTCACCTTCAGATGCTTCGCAAACCTCGCCACCAGCGCTCCACATTTAGGACAGGAACGAGCCCCTTCGGGAACCTCATGATTATATTTACAAACAGGCAACTTTCTCTCTCGATATTAATTAAAATCAAATATTCTTAAAAAGATGTAGGTAGAGTGTAATTTCAAGAATTTATTAAAAAAAATTGGGGATTAGCTTTAAGCTCTGCTGAATGCGCTTAATCCTATTATTTTTCTGCATTTTCCACATACATATGCATAGTGAACGTGAACCGTGCCTTTAAACTCATTATCGATTATATCTCTATGTGATAACGTGTTTTCGCAATGAGGACATTTTCCAATTTCATTTACCATTTCTTAATCACCTCTGTTTACCATAGATATCTACAAAAAAATACATAGACTTTATCTCATAAATCTAAGAAAATCAATCATAATAACTGTCAATTATGAAATTTTTTATCAAAAGCACTGTTAGAAAATGCTTTTCAATTATTATATTACGCTTGGGAAGAAAAAAAGGGGATTACTGGAATATATATTATCTCCAGGTGATAATTTCCAAAAGCTTTTATGAATAATAGTGAGGTTTCAATTTACCAATTATTAATGTGATTACCATGAGTGTTAAAGATAGTAATGATTCGATGTCTGAAATGAATAGATTATCATTTGAAACTGGAACTCTCTCAAAAGAAGAAGTTGAAGCCATTCTAAACATGATTCCTATAAAGATTAATTTTGTAGACAGTGAAGACATCGTAAGATTTTACAATAAAGCTGAAAAACGAAGTGAAGCAACAAAGAAATCTATTGGAAGAAAAGTGCAATTATGCCATCAAACTCAAAGTAATCCTCTTGTAAATAAGATGTTAGATGCTTTCAGAACAGGTAGAAAGGAAGAGACCAAATTCTGGACAAATAAGGATGGTAAAATAACACTAATCAGACATTTTGCTATAAAAAGTAAAAACGGAAAATATTTAGGAACATTAGAAGTATCTGAAGACATCACAGATATCAAGAAAATTGAAGGCGAAAAAAGACTTCACGAATCTGAAATTTAACTTAAAAAGAAAATAAGAAAAGCAACACAATAAGATTTGAATCGAAAATTTTTCAAATGAAAAAAGGGTGTGGTTACCACATAGAGACGTATGGTATCCCCCCGACTACCACCGCTCAAGTGTGAATTTATACTAAACCCCTATTTTTTACTCTGGAATGAATTTATCAATCTGTGTGTCGCTGTGGCGTTTATCTTCTTCATCCGTGAATTTTCTTGATAAAGCAACAAGTGAGGAGAGAGATTAAACAAAAAGTAGTTGGATTCATTCTCGCGCTTCATTCTTAAATACTGTGAAGAGCAGTGACTGGTTTTTGTGTTATTGGTTATTGAGTGATCGATTGTAAGACAGCGTCGTGAAGTTCTTGATCTTTAAAAGTGATGGGAAGTTTGATTTTTTCATCGATGACGATGCTAACATCTTGAATGCCATATTTTGCTGCTTCTGAAGATTTTATAGGTTTCATTTGAAGATCTATGGAATCTGAAAGTTCTTTTATGGCTTGTTGAACGCGTGTTATGAAAG
>JAUVYS010000084.1 GCA_030602965.1 Candidatus Bathyarchaeota archaeon
CAGATGTAGAACATACGAAATACTATGAGTCAGAAGAATCAACAAAAGAGCTAGATACACCAGACTTCATAGATTTTCACTGTGAACTTCATGAAGGAAGATTCGGTGGAGATACTCAGAAAATACTAGAGAGTCTTCATGAGTATCCAGCCGTAGCTATTGTTTTTAAAAAAAAGATGCGTGAGTTCTCAAAAAAGGGAAATAACTTTGTAATCGCATCAAAGGGAAACAATTCTGTGTGGTTCATACCAAGCTGGTGGAGATGGAACATCCGAGAATATGATTTATACGTACGATCATTAATGATTCTTAGAGGTCAACTTGTTAGAGGAGTAAAGACTAAAGTTCTACTTCCGTCAGGAGAGCCAATTAAGAAAGCGTTAGAATATGAAACAGTAGTTAGAGCTATGCTGGAGAACAAGACAGCATGGAAATGCCTAAAATGTGGAGTGAGAAACTTAGAAACAAAAAATAAATGTGTTGTATGTGGAATACAGAAACCTTAATCTTGTTTCGCTAACTTGAGAAGCATTTGCACAATCTCTTCGTAGGTTTCACCTTTTTTGCCAAGTTCTTTTAATTGATCTCTAGTTTCCCTAGAAAGTTGAATTGTTGTTACTTTTTCTTTTACCATTTTCATCTACAACTTTGTCTATAGTTGTTATGTATATTTAAGCGTTACCATAACAACCATAATGTTTATATAGTTATAGCCACTATAGTAGCTATAGTGGTTAAAGATGAAGAGTGTTGAAACCTTTAGAGAAACAAGAGGGTTAGAGATTTACAATAAAGGAAATCAAATCAATAGGATTAATGATTCTTCCTACAAAGTAAATTCTCAGAATGGAAATGGAGAATATCTTGTTTCTCAGTTAGACGATGAATGGGTTTGTAATTGTCCAGATCATCGATTTAGGGGTGTAAAGTGCAAACATACTTATGCAATAGAATTTTCAATCGCATTAAGAGAAACTATACAAACCGTTCGAATTGAACCCTTAGTTAATCTTCAAAACTGTCAATACTGCAACTCTGAAAGAATTGTTAAGGATGGAGTGAGACACAATCAAAGTGGAGATATTCAAGTTTATTATTGCAGGAACTGTGAGAAACACTTCACGATTAATCTTGGTTTTGAAAGGATGAAGAGCACTCCACAAGCAATTACAGGTGCTCTTCAACTCTACTTCACAGGAGAATCTTTAAGAAACGTGCAGAAATTTCTAAGACTTCAAGGCGTTAATATTTCACACGTTACGGTTTACAAGTGGATTAACAAATATGTCAAATTAATGGACAAATATTTGGAGAGGATTAAACCTAAAGTCTCGGATACTTGGAGAGCCGATGAACTATGGCTTAAAATCAAAGGAGACAGAAAGTACCTATTCGCTTTAATGGATGATGAAACTCGTTTCTGGATAGCTCAAGAAGTGGCAGATTCAAAGTACAAACATGATGCAAGAAAACTTTTACAGATGGGTAAGAAAGTAACAGGAAAGAAACCTTCAACTTTCATAACTGATGGGTTACCTGCTTACCATGACGCTTACAAAAAAGAGTTTTGGACGCTTAGAAATCCAAGAACAGAACACATTAGTGCAGTAAAACTTCGTAGAAACATGACCAATAATAAAATGGAACGATTGAACGGTGAAATCAGAGACAGAGAAAAAGTAATGAGAGGACTAAAGAAAACAGACACACCAATACTGAAAGGATTACAAATCTACCACAATTATATACGTGAACATGAAGGATTAAACGGAAAAACACCAAGCGAAGCATGTGGAATAGAAATCAAAGGAAAAAACAAGTGGAAAACACTAATACAAAACGCAAGGCGTGAATTTTAGAATATTGAAAAAACGCAATAATCCGACTCTCTATAGTCGATAATCTAATATTGACTTAAAATCATTTGATAAAAAGGAGAGAATGATTTGCAAGACCTATTTGAAATTACTGAGCAAATAGCAGAATTAATTAGGCAAATATTTTTATCATTTTTAGATTTTTTACGAGAAAACTATTGGGCAATTCTTCTTTTAGTTATGATTGCATTACTGTATTCAGTCTTTTTCAGACCAAGCCCAAGGCGTTGATTTTTTGACCAATAAAGATAAGATCAAAAAAAATAATTGGCGTTGGGTAACCATAACACTCTTTTTTGTTTTAGTAGCCTATGCGTCAAGTCCAAGAAACTGGTTACATAGCGTTTTAGGAGATTACGGTCTTGGTTTAGTTGAAGGGGGAGTACTTATGCTTGGATTACATTTTGCTTGGGACAAGATTGTAGACCGTACTAAAAATTGGTTTTCTAATCTTGTTGATCAACGGATAAAACAACAGAAGACAAACAAAAAAGAGCAAAAATAAAACCAATAAGATATGCAAATCCCGTATCAGCATTTATTAAATAAGTACATAAAAGACCAGTAACAAAAAAAGAAAAACCAATCAAAGCCTGTTTAAATTTCATAACCCTTCCCTCTCATCCCACGATGGTTAACACCTGATTGCATCCCACGCCAAGTTAATAGAACCTCTTTCTGAAGGAGATATACTGCCGGAAATAAAGTATGATTCAATATTCAATTTATCTCGAGCAAAAAATGTTTGTTGAACACCTAGAGGGATTGAAGGAGTAAGAAAAAGAACTCTAATTGCTTTATCTCTAGAAGCTTCTTTCAAATATGCTCCTGCTATGAAGGTTTTGCCTAATCCTGTAGGAAGTCCTAAGATCAGCGTATTCCCAATAATCTTCTTTAGCACTTTTATCTGAAAAGGCCACAGTTCATAATTCAATTTCTTAATTATAAATCTCGCGGGTTCTGAAATAGGCTCTGATGGCTGGAGATTTTTCGATTGAATTTTCACAGAATATTGGCTTTGATCCAGATATTCTAGATAATTTTTCCAGCCACTCAAATAATAGACCTCAATATTGTATCGCACGTAAAGGCTTGAACATTGTTTGTAAGATTGTATTATAAAAAATAAATATGTCTTCAAAAGTTATTTGATATAAATAATAATATAGAGTATAGGTGTATTTATGATAAATGAGAAAATTATAGAATACTCTCAAAACGCATTAACATTTGTAATGGAAGCTTGTTCAGGAGAAAAACTATTAGTTATTTCTGATAATGAAAAAAAGGAAATTGGTCAAATTTTTGCCTATGCAGGACTTGAAATCGGTCTCTACACTAGATCGATTTCCTTGGGATCTGAAAAAAAAATATTTCGCACAGAACTCTCGAATTTCCTAAAGGAAGTTGTTGTTAACAGTAATTCTAACATTGTCATAAATTGCTTAAGAGGACCATTTGAAGAAACTCCGTTTCGCATAAAACTAATCCATCTGATTACAAAGGACAAAGATAGACGTCTTGCACACGGGCCAGGTATAACTCTTGACATGTTTACAGATGGAGCTTTGGCTCTCTCTATTGAAGATTATCAAAAAATCAATGATTCTGCAAGTCGATTAATGACTGCTACAGAAGGTGCCTCTGAGATTATAATTACTTCTTCACGTGGAACAAATTTGGATATGTCGATTCAAGGACGAAGTTTTTTTACAGATATAAATATCACAAATAAGAAATGGGGAAATTTACCAGTTGGTGAAATAACGGTTGGGCCAGTTGAGAATAGTTTGAATGGAGAATTAGTATGTGATGTTGCTATTGGAGGCATTGGTCCAATTGATAATCCTATAATAATTAAATGCGTAAATGGCAAGGCAACTGAAGTAAGAACAGATGATCAAAATATTCAAAAAAAGGTGAGAAATACTTTACAAACGGATAGTATGGCTTCAATAGTTGGGGAAATGGCTATAGGAATCAATCCTAAGGCAAGAGTTATTGAAGAGTTTCTTGAAACTGAAAAAGTATTGGGTACGGCTCACATTGCTTTTGGTCGAAACATCGATTTTCCCACAGGAGGTAATAATAATTCTGCTAATCATATGGACTTCTTAATTGATGAACCAACAATATATGCTGTTTTCCCCAATAAGAACGAAAAAAAGATCACTTCTAAAGGAAAAATCATTGTATAAATTTGGGGCGAAAATGGGGCATTCTTGGGCGAATGGGCGAATTTTGGGGCAATTTGAGATTTTATAGGGCGAAATCAAATCTCTGGGCATTATAATATTTTATTTACAAATAGAAAAGTGTTTCGGTTGTTCACTTTATTATCCTATCCTAAATATATGATAATGGAAAAATTAGTTAATTCAATAGCTCAGACGGCAATATATTTTGTTCTTCAATTTCAATAATTGGAATAAATGCTAAGTTTGCATCCAATTTGAAGTCATCTTGAAAATCAATCTTTCCATTAACCTTATTGAAAGTAATATACTTCTTATTTATTTTTTTATCAAGAACTGAATAATATACAAGTGAACCTCCAGTATGAAAGATTACATTTACAAAGTATACGTGCTTTTCTTTGAAAACAAAGTGCTGGATAAATCCTGTTAGGGATCCAGCTACAATCATTATTAGGTTGTTGATATCTTTGAGTTTAACATATTTTCCTGTTGTAGACATATCATTAGTCACCATTTTGTTATAATGTTTTTTTACTACTTCATAAACCTTTTAGATCCTGTTTTTTATAATTAATTCTATTATTTGAAGGTATGAAAATGAAAATTGAAGTTTATGGCATGACTGAAAAAGGAGACTCTCATATTGAAAATGAGGACAGTATTATAATTTACGAAAAAAAAGGTCTATACGCTGTTGCAGATGGTGTAACTTTACCTTATGGTGGTAAGGAAGCTAGTTCACGTGCTGTGAATTATCTTATTGTAGTGTTTGAAGACGATCTTATAGAGACTGTTAAAAAAGTGAATGAAAAAATATGGCAAGATAAACAAGTGAATTCATCTATAGGATCAACAACCCTTACTGTGGCTCATATTAAAAATAGTATTCTGCAAATTGCTCATGTAGGAGATAGTTCTGCGTATGTGATAAGAAATAGTAAAATGATGAAAATTACACAAGATGACAGTATTCCTGGAACAAGTATGCTAACTCAGGTAATTGGTCAAAATAGCGTTCACGTTCATTATTATAAAGAAAAATTACTGGAAGGAAATAAAATCGTATTAACAACAGATGGTATAACAAACTACATTTCTGAAAATGAAATAATGTCTATTATTCAAAAAAACAGTGATCTCAAAGAAATTGTCGAAAAAATTCTTTTATATGTGGAAAAAAAACCTAGAATCTATAAGGATGACAAAAGCATGATAATTATTTCATTTAAAAAATAGGTATGTTTTGATCATGGTGGCCTTTCTCTTTCAGCAGTAGCAGTAGGTAATTCAGGAAATTTGTCTTTCATCTTTTGTTCTGCAACCATTGAAGCCTCATTCAAAATCTTATTTGCTTCTTCACCAGTGGCTGTTTGTATCTCTGTCACTCCCGTAGCTTCACCTACCTCCATAACCATTTCATTCAATGTATTGCTAACATCTTCAAATTGATATGCCATCTCTGGAATAACTCCTGAAAGTTGATTCTTTAATGCAGATACGACAGAAGCAACTGGACCAATACTGTTAGCTAAATCTCCAAAGTTTTTAACGGTTTCTAAACGATGAAGCACCGCCTCGAGAGTAATTTGGCTTTTAATTGTGACTTTTAAAATTTTCCTGATCTGTGCACACTCATTAGCATACATCGAAGCTTTCATTGTACCTTTATTTTCTTTAGCTTTGACACATTTTTCAAAAAGTGTTTTGTCTCTCTGCTCCATTTTAGAAACTGACTGACTAAGTCTATTTTCTAGAATCTTAAGTTTATAAATTGACTTAGATAGCCTCTCTCTTAATGGCGATGGACGAATTTTTTCACTTATCTTTTTGAATATAGATTTTTTGTCATCTCTTGACCAATTTTTAATAGGCATATCTTTCTTCACCTTCTTTTTCTATTTTTAATACTA
>JAUVYS010000028.1 GCA_030602965.1 Candidatus Bathyarchaeota archaeon
TATGATCTTGGTAACCATTGTGGTTAATTCTGGCGCTGTCCTTGCAGGAAGCCTTCCAACATAAACCTCTGGAAACCAGTCAACATTATCCTCAACCTCACCATACTTCCCATTTCCATTCGAATCCCAGTTTCCAGTGAGGTCAGCGTAATAGTAATCACTTGGCGCATAGGGATCGTAACCCTCACCAACCGGGCTATACATTAACCTGATAGGAACCTGGTTGACATCACCACCCAATAAAACCCATTCAATTCCCCATTGTTCATAACTGTCTATGAGGCAGTTTCTGATCTGTTCAACCAGATCCTCTCCTTCATACTCGGAAGCAATCTCTTCAATTGTGAAGACTTTCGTTGGAATACCTTTCCCAGTTTTCCAGTCAACTAGAGGACTGATAGCGCTAACAAAGTCTGAAGGTATTATGACAATGTACTTATACTCTTCTTGGCTGAACTGGCTAGAGAAACTGTACCTATTCAAAGACATTGGATTAATAACAAGACTTTGACAGAGACTCTCAAAAACATCAGAATATTTAACCGATGAGATGTTAGTGTTAGCAGTCTTCTTGAAAGACACAGACAATTTTATCTGGGAATGAATAATCACCTTTCCAAAGCTTGGAATATACTTAACTGGGAAAAGCCTCAAAACTAAGATTTTATACTCTCTCATTTGCGCTATTTCTACTACTTCAAAAGTCTTTGAAGGCCACTCAGATGAAAGAGAATAAATCACAGCATCAGGTTTCGTTAAACCCTTTGATGAACCATCAGATGCAATTGCAGCTTCTTGAGCAGGAAATATGAAGTAATCACCAGGAACAGTTTCTGATTCAACCCCAACAACTTCCACTGATACATTAGATACTGATGGTGGTAAAAGAATATGAACTGTCTTAACTGGTAGTGTAGGTTCACCTGGCTTACTTAAATAAGCATCACAGCCCGCCAAGTTTATGACATAATAGCCTGATAATTTTGAGAGAGTGGGTTTCTGAACATTATAAGTCATCTTTAAGGTGATAGATGTTGAATTCTCTGATTCTGATACAGTGATGTCTTTTGTCTGAGAGATTTGTTTTGGTATTCTTTCGTACTCGCTTATAGCGTCATTGATAAAGTCGTCTAGAGATAACACATCAATCTTTGAGGAATGCATGATTTGAGAGGAAAAAAGAGAAAGAATGAACAGGATTACAAGGAACTTTTTAATCGTCTTCACGCTTCAGTTACCTCGATTAGAAAGTCAATTTTTAACTATAAAATTACAAGACAATAAAATCTAAAGCTTACCATATAAAACTATTTTAACATTTTTGGATTACAAGAAGGAAACATTGTGAAGCTCTTATGAAAAATGATAAGTCGCATTCCCAACTGGATAAAACATCCATTATTACACTCAGTGCAGTTGCTATAGCTTGGGCCGGTTCCTTCATATTCATCAAAGTTGGCTTGTCAGAGATTCCCCCAATCACCCTGGCTTTTATGCGGTTCGCGATAGCTTTTCCAGTAATAGGAGTACTGACTCTTCTAACAGGAGCAAATAAGAGCACGCAACTTCAATTGAAAAAAGACTTTATTCCGTTCTCAATTTTAGCTTTAACAGGCGTCACAATACTCTACATTTTTCAGTTCTACTCATTGAAATTTACGACAGCATTAACCGGATCTATTTTAATTAATACTACCGTGATTTTCATGGCGATTCTTTCAGCAATTTTTTTAAAGGAGAAGCTGAGCGCCAGAAAAATGGCCGGCATCACAATAGCGTTCTTTGGCTTATTCATTGTAATCTCAAACTTTACCTTTGATGTCTCCGCCATTAACGCTCAGGAGCTCCTGGGGGGTGTCTTGATGATTGTTGCAGCTATCTCTTGGGCGGTATATTCAATTTATAGCAAGAAGATGCTTCAATTGTACTCACCTATGGTTACGACGACCATCGTATTTGGACTTGGAGCTCTTTATCTCTTGCCATTCACTCTATTAGAATCGTCATTATCTGTAATAACGGAGATAACATGGCTTGGCTGGGCCAGCCTTCTTTACTTGTCATTGATTTGTTCAGTGTTTGCCTATGTTGCATGGAATAGAGCGTTGTCCCGTCTTGAGACTATTAAGGTAGGAATGTTCATCTATTTTATACCTGTAATTACATCGGTCCTCTCATACTTTTTATTAGGTGAAGAAATTACATTAGCAACAACGATTGGAGGAGTTTTAGTCCTTATTGGAGTTTATTTAACGGAGACAGCTTAATCTTCATTCATAGGCTCAAAGGGGAGACTACGGTGTGAAATCACACGTAATTTGAATATTGTCCCCACACCCATGATGGTCAAATAATATTTATATATTACCTTATGGTAATTACTTTCTCGTAATTATCATATTTTAATGAAAATTCAAGGAGGTTAAGAAATGTACTGTACACCACATCACATGTCTCATAAAGTAAGATTCATGACAGTTGAAGAAGAAATCGAGATGCTTGACAAAGCAAAAGAAACTCTTGAAGACCAGTTGAAGAATGTAAACATTAGACTACAAAAACTGAAAGCATAATTATCTTTCTTAATATTTCAGAAGACACCCAACCATTTTGTTTGAATTTCAACTACCTAATTAATTAAAGTCTGGAGGAAAACAAATGGAAGGCAGCCAAGAAGCAAACTCTTCAGGCATAAATAAGAATCGTTTACGTCTCGATGAAGCTAAAGGGTTTGGAGAAGTATACGCGATAGTGAAAGAAACGGTAAAAAAAACCCTTGGACACCATCGCACTGGAATTATGTTATTTCTCGATGATCTTCCATTTCATTTGGGGGCTTATCACCAAGCCGGCACCAACAACATCATTATGAATCGAGCTCTTCTACAAATTGTAGAGTCAGCAACAAAATCAAGACGAGTCAGCAATGCTTTCATATATAGCATACTTTTACACGAATATCTTCACGTAATAGGCTATCTGAGAGAGCCGAAGGTTCGGCCACTTGTGTATCGAGTCTCACAAGAGTCTTTCGGTAAAGATCACATCACAACCTACATGGCGAAGAAAGGGCCTTGGTCCATTTTGAAAGGTCTCCCCATTGATCAAATAGAAGCTCCAAAACGAATCATAGAGATAGTTAAAGACTTTGAGAGAACTAACCAAAAATACATTGTTTGACAGCTCATGGTTTAAAATTAAAGCTAAGAAATTGATGACAGTTTCCAAGTGTAACTTAATGTTTTAGAATGAATATATTCTTCACAATTGTGATTGATAGAGATTGTGAAGCTCTGGATCCTTTTGTAGACCTAAACATGATGTGTTCTTTTCCAATTTAACAAAAATAATTAAACAATAGCTTTTCGGTTCTGTTTCACCGTTGCTGTTAGAATGATCGCAGTGACCAAGATTAATCCCGCTGCCTGAAAAACAATTTGAACTGTATATGTGTTATACATAAAGACGAATAATATTGGTCCCAGGACTCCTCCTGCATCCATAAATGTTCGATTGAGACCAATCGAGATTCCACGATATTCTGGTTTCACAATTTCATACAGCCAGACAGTGAAAGTGGAAAGAACTAATCCGCCTCCAACACCAGAGATAAACATCAATCCCATAATAGATTCGAACGATGTGACCATGGTTAGAAGATAAATGCAGACGCCACCTAGTCCAAGCCCAAACATTGCATTCTTTTTATGTTTTATTCTCTGTGCTATGTTTCCTGATATAAACGTCCCAATTGTAAAACCAAAAGTTCTTGAACTCATGACGATACTGATTAAACCTACGTCAAAATTCAATTGTTGACTGAGGTAGAGCTGTAAAACGGTGTTAAATATTCCCATCATTACTGACATTCGCAGTAAAGTTTGAACACAGATCTTGATGACGTTCCAGTTCAAGAGGCTTTTTAGTGATTTTATTACATTTTGAGAGCTAGGATTAACGGGTTTTCCACCTGCATTTTTTATATCTCTAGATGTGTAAATGACAACAAAGCTTAGCGCAATTAAAACGAAAGCCACGTAGAAGACGTTTTGGTATCCAATGTAGATTGATAGAAAAGCTCCTATCGGTGCTGCAAACATATTTCCTATGAATGTTATGCCACTGAAGATACCAAGGGCTTTCCCCCTTATTTCAGGATTCACCCGATCAAGTAAAAGAGCCGTGTTGTTTAAGAAAAAGAAAGCCGCTCCAAACCCCCACAATGATCTGCCAATTATTAGAAGATAGATCGATGTTGATGTAGCGCATATCAGCGATCCGACTGCAGATATTAACAAACCGTAGATTAGTGGATTTCTTCTTCCAATCCTGTCTGATAAGATTCCGGATGGAATTTCTATGAAAATTCTTGAAAAGAACCACGCAGAAACTACGACACCGACGAGGATCTCGGTTGGATCTAACTGTAAAGCAAGAATTGGCATAAAGGCACGTGTAAGCCCTAGACTTGTTAAAAACATTAAACCTGCGAAGGCTTGCCTGTAGAACGATGGTGAATAAGCGTTTTTTGAAAACATTGTTATTTCGCGATCTAGTTGTGATACTGGTGAATAAATGCTGTAATGTTATAATTCACCTATATTAATCACACCCTCGATTGTTTACGTAGTCTGTTTAAATAGAATCAATTCCTAGAAATATTGTGCATCGCGTGCGCTATCAACTTGAATTATAAAAGTGGTTTAGGCAGGAGTTTTGGTTTCTCTTTGGGTCTATGTACTCCCCTCTTGTAGTGATAACTTTTGAATGCTTCATCTATCGCATTCACAGTTAAAACAGAGATACCACCTAATTGCGCTATGTTTTCAGCGATTGTTTTACGGATTTCTGGGGTGCCAGTGTATCTGTCTATTTGTCCGCAAATTACACATTTTACTTCAAGCTGAGCACTGTCAATTAAAAACCTGTCATCCCACGCTGCATCACGAGGTCTAATTAAAACATAGTCTTTCATGTTTTATTCAGATCCTCCAGGGAATTACTTGTACATTGCCAATATTTGAACACTCTCACTAATTGGTTTTTAGATGCGTTTAGTAACTGTTAAATGATGTCAAGAAAATCTATTCTTATGAAAGTAAAGAAACGCCCTTGGGCTGCGTTGTTCCCGTGTCCTGTTGTTCTTGTTACCTGTATTGATTCAAATGGAAAACCTAATATTATTACTTTAGCTTGGGTAGGAGTCGCCTGTTCAGATCCGCCTATGATAAGTTTAGGTATTCGCCCTCAAAGACACTCTTTTAAGCTTATCAACGATTCTAAAGAGTTCGTGGTAAATATTCCAACCAAGGAGATATTAAAGGAGTCAGATTTCTGCGGAGTAGTTTCAGGCAGTGACACAGACAAGTTCGCTAGCACAAAACTCACTGCTGAACCAGCAGAAAAAGTTAAACCTCCACTTATTCAAGAGTGCCCAGTAAATATTGAGTGTGTTTTGAAAAAGAAGATTCCTTTAGGTGTTCATCACTTGTTTATAGGTGAGATTGTTAGTGTTCATGTAGATCAAGATATTTTAAATGAGAATGGAAGAATCGATTTTACAAAAATATCTCCTTTCGTTTATAATCAGGGTGAATACTGGAGCCTTGACAAGAAAATAGGTGCACATGGATTTTCAAAACAATAAGCCAAACCAATACTTCAATCGATTTGAAAACAAAATTTTTCAATACTGAGTTAAAATGTTAAAACGCCCTCATGATATTGGCTACATGAAAAGTGTAAAAATGAAATGAAAATCCGATGCATCCCCTATAAGACAAAGAAAATCGTAAATATTCACAAGCATGTCGATGGATGGTTCTGGGAAAAATATTCTGCTCATCCCTACATTGGCTGTCAATATGGTTGTGAATATTGTTACTGGCGAGATGAAAAATATAACATGTTAGCCAGGGAGAAGGATGCCCGAGATCTTGAAGATCCATTCTCTCAGTATATTAAGATCAAAGTTAATGCACCTGAACTTCTAAGAAAAGAATTGAGTAGACTCCCAAAAGAAATCATATACACTGGAGATTACCAACCTGTAGAAGCAAAGTTCAATCTCTCGAGAGAGATGTTAAAGGTTTGTTTAGACTTAGGGTTTCCAGTGTTGATCAACGAGAAATCCCCCTTTGTTCTAAAAGATCTTGATTTGATAAAAGACATATCTGAAAAGTCATGGGCATGTGTTCTCTGGAGTATTTCAAATCACACATCTGAAGGCTACTCAGACATATTTGAGCCAAATCTACCCTCCATCGAAAGCAGGTTCAAAACCATGAAAAAAATTGCTGAAGCAGGAGTTCTCACAGGCACAGCATTTATGCCCATTCTTCCGTTCATTACGGACAGTGACGACAATCTGGAAGCGATAGTGAAGAAGACAGCTGAATTTGGAGGAAGATTTGTACTAGCTGGAAGTCTAACAATGAGTGGCGCCCAAGCTACACGTTACATGCAAATCATAACTAGACATTGCCCTGAAGTTGCCAAAAAATACCGGGCGCTTTATAACAGGGGCTACATCCCAAAATGCGAGTACACAGGAGGAATAGGTGAGAAAGTCAAAAAACTTTGTGAAAAACAGGGTATATCTGATAGAATGCCAAGATACATCCCTCCTGGGAAAACTGCAGTGAACAAGAAGGTTGCTGAAAGACTATTGAATGAAACGTATTACATGGAGCTTCGATGCGAAAATAAATACAGAATTTTGGCTTACAGGAAAGCATCATGGGGTGTAGATGAAATTGATAAAGACATAAAGCAGCTTTACTACGAAAAAGGATTGGAAGGATTAAAAACAATTCCTGGAGTAGGGAGTAAACTTTCATTAAGAATTGAAGAAGAATTACTAAGATTATGATTATCTTTTTGCGTTGACTTGAAATGATTAGTTTTCAAGCAGTGATGGAAGAATTTCTTTAAGATCTTCTCCTTCTATTGTTATGTCCGCTAGTTCTTTAACCACATCGTCTTTAGGATTGAAGGCTATACTAAGTCCTGATTCTTTAAACATGTGAGTGTCATATTTGCTATCACCAATTACAGCGCACTCCGAAGGTGAGATTTTCTCGATTTTAGCTAAATGTCTGAGAATGTCACCTTTATTACACAAAGTTACAACTTTGATTGCTTCGCCCGTTAACTTCCCTCTTTCATCAAATAACAGTTCATTAGAGAATGAATAATCGATTTCTAACTGCTTTCTTATGCGATTCGCTAAAAGCGAGATCCCGCTACTGATTATTGCTGTTTTGTATCCAACTCTTTTTAGTTGATTAATTGTTTCTTTCACTCCTTTTCTTAATCTAATTTGATTCAATATGTTCGAGATCTTGTCCCTTGATGCATTTCCCCACAGTTGTATGTCTAATCTCGTAAATTCATTATAGTCTATTTCTCCTTTCTCGTATCTCTCAAAATTTTCATCGTTATTTACACCAAAAGTGTCATGTATAAATTGCCAACTGCTCTCAGATTCAACAAGAACACCATCCATGTCAAAGACGACGAGCTTAAACTTTCTTAATTTCTTTTGTGTCATTTTTTCTTCATTCTCAACGTTTTCCAAAATCAAAATTACACTCTAATTTAATGAGGTGAAATTGAAGTCATTCTTGGTCTTCGTTTCTTGCATAATAGAAATTTACAACAGATTTTAATGCACTGAAAAGCGAAATTGTTAAACTTAGAATTGCTATAAGCTGCAAATCTAAAAGCAAGGTGCCTCCTAAGCTATAATTAATGTTGATTTCAATTAGCCCTAGACAAACAGGATTTCCTAACCCTAAGAGAAATAAGGAAAGAAAAATTCCAATCACTTCAATAAATAACCCAATAGTTAAATTGACAACCGATCGTTCATTCACAATGTTTCTTAAAAAAGAAAGAGTTGCAAGAAATATGCCAATAATCATAGTTACTATTATGATGAAATGAACATCTACATTAGTGTACTCTTTTATTAAGGGAACGAAGCCTTGAATCTCTGTCGGTAGAAGCCATAAACTAAGGCTTGGAAGAATAGTGAAGATAATAAGGTAAAACGATGCAAATAAGATTGCTCTTCCTATTCTTCTCAATGTTGTTTTATTCCTCCGATGTTGGGAAATCTTCAAGATATGTAGAGAAGCTCAAGCCAATCATGCCAAAAAAGGAGCGGCATTCCAGATAGATGTCAACGCTATAAACATTTTCAGGGATAAATGTGACTGCAATGGTGAATTCTTCTATTTCTCCTGGTTCTATTCGTTTAGAATCTGTATCTTCAGCTATGATTGTTCCGTTATCAGAATAAAACCTAACAGACATCCTTACATTAACATCAAGGATCCCTGAATTTCTCGCAGGAATCTGAGCAGTTAACCTAAAAGTTCCTGTAGAATTTTGTTCAGTAGACACGTATTCTATCTCTTCAATACTTGTAAGGCTTCCCAGAAGAGTTGAGGAGATACTGTGGAGAGAAGTTGTGGTTATGACAAACAATCCAACATAGAGAAAAATGATGAAAATAGTCAGGATTATAGAAGCCTTTCTTCGCATGCCTTCTCTTAAATGAATTCATAAACAAATCTATTTAACGCTATGGAAAGTGATAACAATTCACTATTCAAATGGACTTGTCTATTGTTCTAAATTCTGAACAGTTTGTTCGAAAATGTAGGATAATATAGCTGTAACATCTCTATCGCCTATGAGGTGAAAAAGCCTTCATGAAAAATAAAAAAATCTTCTACGCAATGAGCATTGCACTATCTATTGCTTTTGCCAGCATTACTGGATATACCTTAGCTCTTTTACAACAATCATACAATGTTCCAAGTAATACATTCACTGTTTCAGGTTATAATCTCGATGAAAAACAACTAAACACTATTGCCGTATCAGGTATTGGGACTGTGAGTGCAGAACCAAACGAAGCAACAGTATGGATCGGTGTCCAAACTGAGGCCAGTTCAGCTTCTGACGCTGTCCGCGAAAACGCTGAGAAAATGAGGAAAGTGATATCTGCTTTGAAAGCAACAGGTGTAACAGATGATCAGATCGAAACTGCGTATTACAATCTTTATCCCAATTACGATTGGGAACGAAACATGATTATTGGCTACACTGTAACTAATCAGCTGAATGTTAAAATCTTTTATCTTAGTGATTTAGGCACAGTCATCGACATAGCTGTCTCTTCCGGAGCAAATCAAATCTACGGAGTATATTTCTCGATTTCCGAAGACCTGATAAATGAACTTAAAAGCCAAGCTCTTCAAAAAGCTGTATCACACGCTCAATCAAAAGCCGCTGCAATCGCTGAAGCTTTAGGCGTCACAATTTCCAGCGTTATACATGCCAGTGAAAACACGTTCTTTTACGAACCTTACAGGAACAATTTACAATATGGAAGAGAAGCTCTTTCAACTCCAATAATACCTGGAGATGTTGAAGTTACAGTGAGCGTTCAAATAATTTTTTCTTTCGATTGAGTCCTAAAGATTACAAAACCATTTTTCTCTCTTTTTTTTCGACTTTAAAATTTTTAATATTGTGAAATGTGAGAAAGACTTTTCTAGCATAAACGCATGAATGTAGCGATTATAGCATTGTAAAGGTTTTTTGAAAGATGTGTATTCTTGGAAAAGATAAATTGGTAGAATTGATCGACGAGTATAGAATTATTCATCCATTTGAGGAGAGATTGCTTGACGGAGATGGCTACGTCCTAACAGTGAAAAAGGACGTTACATTGCACTATCTTGAACATAGAAACGTGATTTCACATCAAATTGTGTTTACACCTACAAACTATGTAGCTCACCTCACTGCTAAGAGCAGGTTTGGTAGACTTGGGCTTTCTTTTCTAAACTCGGTGAAAGTTCACAGTGGCTGGGTTGGAAGACTGGCTATAGAACTAGTGAACCTCAGTAATGAGAGAACACCCATCACCATCAAGAGAAGCGAACCTCTCATTCACATCGAGTATATTTCTAGAAATGGTGAACCATCACCTTATGTAGGTGAATATCAGTTTCAATTCATGAGTACGAAAGAAGTGAAAATGTATATTCCAATTTTAAAGAAGATGATTCCAAATTACCAAGACTATGAAAAAGTCTGGTTTAAAGAACCTTAATCTGTCTTTTTCTCGTAAATCTTTATCACAATGTAGGTTAAAGCTCCAACACTTAAAGCAGGTAGAAAAACCACAGAAACCTGACCAATTAAAGAATGAGTTACAAGAAACATTGATTCCTTACCACCAAGACCTTCAGGATATAAGTTATCTGTCAGAGCACCTTCTTGCCTGTGAAAAGACAATGAAGACTCGAAAATAGTTGGAACAAAAGTTACCATGACTATTGCGAGTATAAACGCTGTTAAAACGTAAGACTTTACTTTTTTCAAGATTTTTTCTCCTAAACTTTATTTTTATGATCTATATTATAATTCTAAACTTTAGAACACTTCCTAGAATGGTTTTCTCCTCCACAATCTTACAGACTCATATAAGAATACAGCAGAGGCAGCTACTCCAAAAATTATGACGAATACACTATCTATGAATGTAACACCGTATTGAAGCAAGTACGTTACAGTCGCGGTTATAAAGAAGACGGCATAAAAGAGAAACCGTGGAAGAGAATACTTTCCTATATTAACAAACTGTTGTAGAATGCCAACTTTTACCTTTTCTTTAATGCAATATTCTCCTGACTTATCTTTTTTTACAACTTTTAAATTGCGGAGTTTTTCAAGATGATAAAGAGCAACACTAGGGCTTGAGAGCCCTAATGCTCTTTATAATTCTCTAACTCCAACACACTGTTTACGGGCTTTCAAGAGATGCCAATAGACCAATAGAGTTGTACCTTTAAGTTCAGCCTCAACTCTATCCTCATCAAGATTAGAGTTCGAAGACACTTTTCTTAACCTCTCAATTAAGACTACATTCATCATTATTATTAAAATTAGACATTTTTTCAAGTGTTGAAAGAATTTAAAAAGATGAAAATAGCCTTTAAAAGTAAGGTAATATTTTAGAACTCATTTTTATGGTGATCACATGAAACTTGTAACTGTAAAACTTCCTGAAGCCCTAATTCAAGCTTTAGATTCTCTTGTTAGAGCTGAAATGTATCCGAGCAGAAGTGCAGCTATACGTGCTGCCGTGAGAGACTTGGTTAGAAAAGAAGTGTGGAGAATAGACTCTACCTAAGTTTATCTTTCCTTTTTTCCTTCTATGAAATCTTCAACCCATTGTTTTGCGATTTCGTATGGTGCTTGAATAGGTGGATGCTTGAAGGCGTATGCCGAAATACTTGTAAGCGGACCCGTGATTCCGCGGTCAAGGGCTAATTTAGTGGCTCTTACTGCATCGATGACAATGCCTGCACTGTTAGGTGAATCGTTGACGCTTAGTTTCACGTCAATGTGAACAGGCATGTCTCCGAAGTATTTTCCTTTCACCCAAATGTAACAGATTTTCTTGTTTCCTAGGAAGTCAACATAGTCACTTGGACCGATCCTCAAAGGAATAGCATAAGGAACTAGAGCTTGTACTGCGCTAGTTTTACTCTCCCTCTTGGATCTTAAGCGATCCTCATCTAACATGTTGAGGAAGTCCGTGTCTCCTCCTACATTTAATTGGTAACTCTCCTCTAAGAGAACTCCACGGTCAACAAGAAGTTTTGCTATAGTTTTGTGAAGAACTGTAGCACCAATCTGGCTCATTACATCGTCGCCAGCCACTGGCAAGCTTGCTTCTTTGAAACGTTTCTGCCAACTTGGAACAGAAGCTATGAATTCAGGAATACAATTAACAAAAGAACAGCCAGCTTCAAGTGCTTGATTAGCATACCACTGTGTAGCTTTCTCGCTTCCAACAGGCAGATAGTTTATGACCATTTCAGCTTCAGCTTCTCGCAGGGCTTCAGCTACGTCTACTGATTTATCGTTTGGGTCGATGTCAATGACAGGTTTCGTGAATCTGCCAACACCGT
>JAUVYS010000038.1 GCA_030602965.1 Candidatus Bathyarchaeota archaeon
CGAGGAGAATTGAAGAAATAAAGGCGGAAGTACTTAAGACTCTTGAGAAACTTGAAAAGATGGATTTAGAGGGCTAGAGGGAGATTTCGTGAGCTGGAGGGCAGATGCCAAGAAACGTGTGGCAGTGGAGGCTGTTAAGCATGTTCAGAATGGTGATGTGGTTGGTTTAGGTAGTGGCTCAACAGCTGCTTATGCGATACGTGAGATTGGGAAAAGAATTCGTTTTGAGAATTTAAAGATCAAAGGAATAGCAACTTCGAGTGAAGCTGAGAGGATGGCAATTGAAGAGGGTATCAAATTAACTAATCTAGATGTTGTACAGTATCTTGATGTTGCCATTGATGGGGCGGACCAGGTTGATCCAGATTTAAATTTGATAAAGGGGCTTGGAGCCGCTTTAACGCGGGAGAAGATTGTGGATGATTTATCGAAGGTTTTGGTGATTATTGTGGATGATACAAAGCTTACAAATAAGCTCGGAACGGACATGGCGGTGCCAGTTGAGGTTTTGCCCTTTGCTCTGTCACAGGTGTCTAAAAGATTAGAAGAGATGGGCGGAACCCCCCTTCTTAGATCATTGAAAGATGGAAAGCCATTGATTACGGATAATAATGATTATATTATTGATGTGGACTTTGGATCTATAGATGATCCTAGAGAATTGAGTGAACGGATAAAGCTGATTCCAGGAGTACTGGAGAATGGGCTCTTCATCGATATGGCGGATATAGTCTATGTGGGAAGTGAAACAGGAATAAAAAAGATTGAGAGAAAATAATTAAGTTAGATTCTCTAGTTCTCTTAGTGAGGAATTGAAGTGATTAGCGACATAAAATTCACAATGAAGGTAGTTGCAATACGTCCGACATTTGATAGTCAAGGAAATGAGTATGTCTCAGTTGAGTTTGGATATCGACCACCAAGAATTCCAACAATGGTTCCCTCAAGCGTTCCACGAGAGATCTCTGAGGCAATTCGAACAGGTCGGGAGATGGTGAAAGTTATTGTGCCTCCAGAGCTTCAATCGCACTTACGCAGATATGCTAACCGGCTTATCCTCTTCTTGTCTACAAGTGAATGGGAACAATTACAACACAAGTACACCGTGGGAGACAAGTTCGAAGTAGAAGTTAAGGGCGATGGAAACATCAGCATTAACAGAATTTTAAATCCGTAATAACGCGAACCTCTAACTAACATTCTCATAGAATTCTACTATTCTTTTCGTTTGATCGATAGATTTTGAATAATGAATTCTTCATTGTATAAGCTGTAGGGATAACCAGTGAATAGGAACGTCATAAAGATAAGAAAGCAGTTCAAAGAGTCAAGCATTCTTTTTCAGAGTGATAGTAAATATGGTGTCGAAAAGGCTATTGATGCAGTTTTACGTCATAGATTAGAGCTTGATCGGTTTATTATTTCTAACCCTATGTTTCTTCAAGCTTTAGAACCAATCGATATTGATGATGATGCCCCCAGAGTTGTAAAGATAATGTCTACTGTGGCAGATGTTATGGGTGTGGGTCCCATGGCTGTTGTAGCGGGTGCTTTGGCTGACCTTGCATTAGAAACGATGTTGACCTCAAAAGCAGAAATTGCCATAGTTGAGGATGGAGGGGAGATAGCTGCGTCTTCTAAAAAAGAATTCAATATTGGTCTTTATGCTGGTAAAACTCCGCTGTCTAAACTTATAGGTTTCAAGATATATCCATCAGACTGTCCAATTGGAGTTGCAACTAGCTCTGCAACAGTTGGTCATGCATTAAGCTTCGGCAAAGCGGATTCTGTGACCGTGTTTGCTGATACAGCAGCGCTAGCTGATGGCGCTGCGACCGCAGTATGCAACGCAGTAAAAGGTAAGGATGTTGAAAAGTCAATACAAACGGGTTTAAAACACGCAGAAACTCTTCAAAACATAAGAGGTACAATAATAACTCGGGAAGACTGCGTTGGAACCTTTGGAAAACTTCCTCAACTAGTTAAGATAGAATCAGAACTGGATTTAAGCAAAGTCACGCTTCTGGAAAAGTCGTCTATTAAAACATTGATTTAAATCTAGATTCTTGCGTAAAAAAGTGCCGCGGGCGGGCTTCGAACCCGCGATCTCCGGATTTCTTAGAGAAGAGCCGATTTTTTCAATCCTATGAGTCCGGCGCTATAGCCAAGCATGTAGCCTTCTAACCAGGCTGAGCTACCGCGGCAAATGAAAAAGAGTGGAAGTTATTCATAAAATATTTGTTTGCATTCATTAACTGAAGAAGGTTAAATTTATAATCAAAAAAGCAATGCTTTTTCGATGCTAGGCACTCATACAAGAAAAGAATAAAACCCTACAAAAACGGATAATAAATATGGAAATTCAACTGAACAATAAGCCTGAACATTAGCGCCCCGGTAGCTCAGTGGCTAGAGCAATTGCCTTGTATGAGGTAAAGAAAGCAATAGGTCGCGGGTTCAAATCCCGCCTGGGGCTCCAAACCAAATCAAAACATGTGTATATCAAATCCAAAGTGGTAATATATTCCCTTCCTCTTCTTTTGATAAGGAATACTTTAGTGGCAATGGGTCTAATTATAGAGATTACACAAAGATGGATGATGATCAATATTGGCTTAAACGGTTGAATCTGATTCTTAACTATGTTCAGTCTGGTCATCTTTTAGAACTTGGATGCGCCTTTGGATATTTCTTGAAACAAGCAACCAGTTTTTTTGATGTGTACGGCCTTGACATCTCAAAGTATGCTTTAGAGCAAGCCAAAAGGAACTGCCCCAAGGCCAAACTTGAAGTATGGAACATAAACACAGGTCTACCATTCAGAGATGAAAAGTTCGATGTAATTGCTTCCTTTGACACTCTGGAACACGTTGCAAACATAAATTTTTGCGTTAAAGAAATTTCAAGGGTTTTAAGGAAGAATGGTCTTTTAGTTCTTCAGCTTCCTATAAAAAACGTTATCATGAATCTGTTGAGTTTTCTTGATACTGATGAAACACACGTTTCCGTTATGCCTGAAAAACAGATTTGCAATTTACTTTACAGAAACAGTCTACCTTTAATTCTGAGAAAGAGTCTCTGGTCTTTTTCACCAAGTCTAGACGTTTGGAGCAGTAAGAGTATCTTGAGACATGTGTTTCCACATGTCTACTACATTTGCAGAAAAAAACGTCAAGTAAATTAGCAATTACCTTCATATTTCATCTTCTTGACCTTATGAAGTGAAATAGATATTCTTGTGCGTATCCTGCATACTTACCGAAATACAGTTGCATGACATTGGATATCGTTTTATACTCATTCGTGGTAACGGAAGTTTTTTCTTTCTTTTTTAGAAGAGTTATGAAAGATGGGTCAAAGAGATCGTGATAAAATTCTAAGATCGCCTTCAGCATCCATGTATCTACGGGGAAAGCTTCAGTTTTTTCCATTGAAAAGAGTAATACACAGTCAGCGACCTTGGATCCTACCCCCGGTAAAACCTTTTTTCCCTTAGTTTTTGAGAGCAGAATTTCCTTGCTTTTCTTATAATCTTGATTCCTGAGCTCGTTTATGTCAACTTTTTCTGTGTTTATTTTTCTTGCAGTTTCTATAATGTATCTTGCTCTGTAACCGACATTACACTCTGATAATTCCGCGACGGTTGTGTTAGCCAAAATCGTTGGCGTGGGAAATGTGTAAAAATCTTGTTTGTTAAAAGTTATTTTCTGGCCATACTTTCTTGATATATTGTCGATCATTCCTTTGATTCTTGGTATGTTTGCGTTTGTAGCACATATGTATGAGATTAAGCATTCCCAAGTGTCTTGCCTGATTATTCTAAGTCCTTTATTTTTCTGGATTGCTTCACCAATAAACCGGTCCTTGTTTATCTTTGTAAAAATAACTTGAAGATTGTCATCAAATCTGAAATAACTTTCTATAAACTTTGAACCTTTAATTTCACAATGTGGATCAATGATCAGTTGATTTCCGTTCTTCTTGATTTTAATGACATTATCGCCAACAACGCCATACCACCAATCGTTAACCTTCTTCCAACGAAAAACCTGTCCACACCCAAGGGTGTGATCTAAGTTGAAAGGTTCAGTGATTAGAAGTTTCATTTTTCATCCTTAGCAAAAAAATGTTCTTTCAGGTTTAAGGTAGAATTTTTCGTCGATCGATAATTTCATCAACAGAAGGTCCTGTTCCAAGCAAGGTTACAGGCGTCTTAACAGAATCTTCAACTTTCTTAATAAATTTCACTGCTTCTTTGGGAATTTCCCCAAAATTCTTTGCTCTTTTACATTCTGGGAATAATATGTCGAGCTTAGTTAACGCTATTTGAGTCGCGCTGTTGAGCATTACAGATCGTTTTGCAAGATCAAAATCGAAGGGTGCACTTCTTCTCTTTCTTCCAGTCACCGTTGCTACTTCATACCATCCTCTTTTCACTGCTTCTTCTTCTGTGATTTCATCCTTTAATGGACCTCCGCCAACCCTGGTCACATAGGCTTTAAACACAACAATAACCTCGTCGATTGCCTTAGGTCCAACCCCTATATCTGCAGCTATACTGCTTGCAGTTACATCTTTTGATGTCACATAAGGGTATGTTCCATGGAAAAGGCTTAGGAAGGTTCCCTGTGTGCCCTCGATTATTACATTTTTTCCCTCTTTTATAGCGGTGTTCGTTTCAAAAGCCACATCAGTTAAATATTGCTTTAGTTTTGGGACATCTCTAGCAAGTCTTGCTGTCCTTCCAACCCGGTCAACATTGCATGGTCCACATCCAGTTCCGGTTGTTGCAATCTTTTTCTTAAGATAGTCAGATCCTCGGTCTCTTTCAATATGTTGGGCTTCAATTATTGCGCATTGTGGATCAATCCCAACCCTCGATTCAGCATTTAATTCTGCGGTCTCTTTAAGAAAGACCGCTGTGTCCACTAATACGCCTGGACCGACTAGAAGTCTGCATTTCTGATTGACAAACCCGCTTGGTAACATACGCATCTTGTATAGTTTACCTTTCCATAAGACACTGTGACCAGCGTTTGTGCCTACGCCTCCTCGGGCTATAAGAACGGGATCGTCCTTTACTGCAAGATGTGAAACTATCTTTCCTTTACCTTCGTCTCCGAAGAATCCTCCAACTATTAAAGAACAGGGCATTTCAAATTCCTTCCAAAACATTCACTGAGAATCTAGATTAATCTTATTTCGTGAAACCTTTTTATTTAGATTACTAAATCTTACCAAATTTGGTGTGATTAGATGTCTGTTCTTCCAATTGATTCAGGTAGATACGGAAACAATGACGTAAGAAAAATATTCCGTGAGGAAACACGGTTGCAAAAGATGTTAGATGTAGAAGCAGCGTTAGCCTGGGCTCAGAGCTATGTGGATGACATCCCGAAAGCCGATGCTTCTGTGATTATAGGTAAAGCCTCTACAAGATATGTTCAGTTGAAGCGTGTAAAAGAGATCGAAAAACGTACAAAGCATGAGACAATGGCTATGGTTGAAGCTCTAACTGAAGTATGTGGTCCTAGCGGAGCCCACGTCCATCTGGGTGTAACTTCAAGTGATATTCTTGACTCTGCTTTGGCTCTTCAGCTAAAAGAAGCTGTAGAGATAATTGACAAGCGTCTCACACATCTTGCAAAGACGCTTCGAGGTCTTGTTAAAAGGAACACTAAGACGTTGATGGTTGGGAGAACTCATGGGCAACACGCGTTACCGATAACTCTTGGCTTCAAGTTTGCCAATTGGTTAAGCGTTGTTGCAAGGCATCTTTTTAGATTAAAAGAATGTAAAGAAAGGTTGATGGTTGGAAAGATTTCTGGAGCTGTTGGCACTCAAGCTGGATTAGGTTCTAATGCAGTTAAGATTCAAGAACTAGTGATGGAGAAGTTAGGCTTGGAAAAAGCAGAAATTTCAACACAGATGATTAGTAGAGACAGACAATCTGAACTTGTCTGTGTTCTTGCGAACATCGCTTCCACATTGGATAGTTTTGCAACGGAGATTCGTCAATTACAGAGACCTGAGATTGGAGAACTGGCAGAACCCTTTGTTGAGGACACCCAGATCGGAAGTTCAACTATGCCTCATAAGAGGAATCCTGTGCTTTGTGAAAGGATTTCTGGTCTTGCAAGAATTGTGCGAAGCTTAACAATTCCAGCTTTGGAGAACATTGTCACATGGCATGAACGTGATCTGACACAATCCTCTGCGGAGCGCTTCATAATTCCAGAAGCATGCATACTTGTGGACTACATGATCTCTCTTATGGATAAAATATTGAAGGGATTAATTATTCATAAAGAGATGATGAGAAGAAACCTTGAATTATCTCAAGGACGCTTACTCTCAGAATCCGTCATGGTGCGGTTAGTTAAGAACGGTATGAAACGATCTGAAGCCTACAATCTCATGAGGCAACTGTCTCAAAAAAGTGAAAAAGAAAAAGTCCTCTTTAAAACCATTCTTTTCAAAGATCCCAAAGTAAGTGAGCTTCTTTCTGAAGAAGAATTAGATGAAGCTTTGAAACCTGGAAACTACTTAGGAACTACTTACGACCAAATACATAATGTTCTGGAACATTATGTTTTTTAGAATCTGGTTGCTTTACATTGCATGCGCGACTTAGGTTTTTACTTCTACGCCCTCTTTACTTAAAATTCCTTTAGCAGCTAAGACACCGGTGGCTGCCGCGATCACTAATCCGTTCGACAATCCGGCTCCATCACCAGCAACGAAGAGGTTTTCACAGGATGTTTCAAACTGTCTATTAATTATAACGCGGTTGGCTGAGAATTTGATTTCAGGTGCATAAATCAGCGTAGATGGGGAAGACACTCCTGGCATTACGTAATTCAGCTTATCTAAGGCTTCTATAATATCTGTGACTATGCGGTGAGGTAAAGCCAAACTTATGTCGCCGGGCGTGACACTCATTAGTGTCCGTGTCACATTTCCTCTATTCACTCTGTCCCATGTAGATCTATGTCCAGATTTCAGGTCGCCAAGTCTCTGTATAAGCGGTTTTCCTCCACCAAGGGTAGTAACTTGGGTTGCTATGGTCCTTCCAAATACGGTTGTGTCTTCCAATGGTTCAGTCAATTCAATTTTTACAAGAAGAGCGAAGTTTGTGTTGTCTGTCTTCTTTTTCACCATTGCATGACCGTTTACTCCAATGAAATCATCATATACTTCTTGGACTACAAATCCTCTGTGATTTACACAGAATGTTCTAACAAAATCATCATATGTATCTGGATAGATGTGGAATTTTGGATCTTGGCTTATCTTGATGACATGATCCATCACAACTGCTGGAACCTCAACTCGCACTCCAATGTCAATAGGTTGATACCTTGTTGAAATATTGAGTCGTTTAGCTTCTGATGCTAGCCAGTTAGCTCCACTCCTTCCTGGAGCGACTAGTATGTATTTTGATGAAATTTTGGAGCTATTTTTTAATGTAACTTCTTCGCAATCTATGGATGTAACCCGCTCATTTACCTTAAACTTAACACCCTTCCTTTCAAGGTCTGCCTTAAACTTCTTTATGACTGCAGGAGCATTATCAGAGCCTATGTGTAGTTGTGGAATCGGAATGAACTTTACACCAATGGCAGCTGCCTTCCTCTGTAGGGCGTCCACTTCTTTTTTTGTTGGACGATAAAGCTTCTTTGGAGCTCCATACTTTAGGAACGTCTTATGAACATGATCAATTAGGTTCCAAGCATCCTTTTCATCGTTAACAAACTGGTGAAGATTTCCTCCTATGTCTGGTTTCAGATTCAAAAGGCCACTTGAGAGAGTGCCTGCTCCTCCTACACCGCACATGATGTTGCACGGGTTGCATTCGGTACAGCTCTTAAACTCTGACATGTGACATTTTCTTTTATCAACATCTCTGCCCATGTCTAGGATCAAAACTTTAAGTTTGCTTTTTTCTACTATCTCTTTAGTAGCGAAGAGGCTGGCTGGGCCAGCTCCAACTATTATGACATCGTACATACTAAGGTCCTGGTTGGAAAACCCAACTGAAGATGTCAGTCATTATATTTATTTTATACGATTGTACGGTATGTACCTTTCAACATGAATTTTTATGTCGCCTGGCTCAAAAAGAAGTTCTACAATACCGTTTATAGCCCTTGGGAATCTCTCCAAGTCTTTTAGGAACTTTATCTTCACAGTGCTGGTGTTGGTGGTAAGTGCAAAAGAATCTTTCAAAAAACGTGTTGGAGCGCCTTCAGCCCTTGGCAAACCATATGAAAGAGGTAAAAAATAGTTCGATCGGAAAGGTAGGAATTAAAATGAATTGATAGCAATTTATGTAACTATTTCGTGAAGTAATCCTTTCTTCCATGCTCTTCTGATCTCTAACGCTATTCTGTCACCCATGCTCATTCTTCTTTGATATTTTGCGTTGGCATATTGTGAGCCGATTCCCATGTGAACATTAGTTCCTCCGCCATGCCTTAGTGCCACATCTTGTGTGACTGGAATGTGCATAAACACTTCTTTCTGGGTGGATGTATCGTATAAGCCGTAATCTGCTGCTGTTTTAGGTTCGTTGCCGATTGTTGCTTCAAACTTGTTTTTAGGCTTCAGTTCGTACTTTGATACTTTATCCCAAGTAATCAGGGTTTGAAGACACCAAGCTCCGATTATTCCTGGAAATTCATGTTCTCTTGTGGCGAAAAGAAATGCGTCAGCATATCTATGGACGTCTTTTAATAACGATTCTCTTAAACTCAATATTGCGTGGGCTGTTACTTCGAAAGAAGGAACTCTCTTTATTCTTTCTTGAACATCAATTGGAAGTCTTTTCAACCCGTCAAGTATAGTTTCTCTTCTTTCATCGATTGAAAAGAGCTGATTTGCAAGGTGAATCCGAGCATTTGCAATAGATGTTTTATGTATTTTTGCGAACCAATTCTCAACGTCACCCCAGTGCTCTTTTGCGTCTAAAGGTGAATAGAAAAAATTGAAGTTCGCATGAGGACCTAACACAATCTGCTCGACTCTTGCGGTCCTTAAACCTTCTAAAGTCAGGTTTCCGTTCGCGAGTTCTTTTTCAATCTTCTCTTCAAGATGTGCGGAGTCAGCTGCGAATATGAATTCCCTTTCAAATTTTCTATGTGCATGTTCCGCTTTTAGAATTACTGGCTCATTAACAGGCTGTTTAAATTCAATTCCATTTTTCCTTACCTCATATTCATAAGAGCTTGGTGTAGGTATTCCCGCTTCTTCAGCAAACCAATAATAATCTTTTTCTAATTCACCACGGTTTTCAATTTTCAATAATCTTCTTGAGCCAACTAATGGAACCTTGAATTGCTCTTCAATTACACTGCATCGTTCATCTCCACCGACATAGACAGAAAAAGCGCGGTTTGGAATTTGAAGACATTCTAATTCAAGTAAAACATCAACATGTTTTACTATATCAGAATATTTTTCGCAGATTATTATTGCAGTCTTCCACTCTTGGTCTTTTTTTATGTCGTTTGGATCGTTAACAACAATGATGTCTTTTCTAACTAATCTCGGTAATTCCTCTATTGGCTCATTGGGTTCGCCAACCATGGGGTTTTGTAGATAGATTCTGGCTCTTTGAGGCGGAACATAAATAATGCTTCTTAAACCATAATTTCTTTGGCCCTGCCAGGCATCTAAAGCAGAATGTGAACCTAGGTTGAGAACTATTGGTTCTTTATAGCCCTTGGCAACTTCTTGCATTTCTTCTCTTTGTATAAGCATTAAATCACGTTTCCTTCATCTTTCTTATCGGCATTACTGTCTTCTCTTTTTTGGAACATCTATGATGTAAATAAGAATAGTCTGCAAGCTTATCAGACTGTTTTAGTCCTTTTCCTTATTATTTTTCTCGAACTTTAACAAACTGCCAACTTTATGGATTTCAATCAAGTTGCTTGCATGACGTGTGTAAGTTCTGAAACCCGCTGAAAACAAGACCACTTCTTCTTCCTTGAGTAACTCCTTTGAATAAAGCATCTTGGCAGTCGAAACAATGTGATCTTTCTTTTGCATGTAGTCAAACTTGATAGATTGCACTCCGTACAAGATTTGCAGCTTCCTAGCAGCCATGATGCTAGGGGTAACAGCGATAATAGGCTGCTTCAATCTAAACCTAGTTATCATTCTCGCGGTATACCCGGACCTGGTTAAAGCTACGACTTTATCTATGGGTATTGATTTCGTTATTTGCCAGATCGCCCTACTAATGCTTCTAGATATGTTTTGAAACTTTTCTTCCGTAACTCTACTAACAACTGACGGCTCTATCTTTTCAGCTATTCTAGCCATCATTGTAACGGCTTCGACAGGATATTTACCGATAGCTGTCTCTCCTGAGAGCATAACCACATCTGACCCGTCTAATATTGCGTTAGCGATGTCACTGATCTCAGCTCTAGTTGGTTTAGAGTTATCAATCATAGACTCCAACATCTCAGTAGCAGTAATGACCAGTTTT
>JAUVYS010000015.1 GCA_030602965.1 Candidatus Bathyarchaeota archaeon
CTCAACGCGTGGGGGCTTAAAGGATTGAAGGCTTGATCGTTGTTTTTCTTATCCACGAAGCCCGTTTTAACAGCCACGTCTTTCATCACGTTCTGAACAGCCTGAGTCGTCATAGCCAAGACTTCACCGTTAACTCTTCTCTCTTTCAGGAACAAAGGTGTATTATTAGTGAAGGTGAATCCTCTTTGTTCAGCGTCAGCCAAGTACGCTTTCAAGGCTTTAACAGCGTCTATTCCAAGAAAAGAGTAGTATTCCACACCTGTTTTAGGTCTGTAAAGATCAAGTTTTAATGGATTTTCACCGCTTTCCAACCCCTTTTTCACGTGACCGTATGTTAAACTGCATAAGGTTGAAACATCCATACCGCTCTGGAACATCGTCAGTATGATTGCTCTGTCTCTCGGGTTTCTGGCGTGGTCAACAAGATCCTTAACCTGCTCCGCTGAAACAATCAAACGTTTGTTTGTTACTCTTGGTTTAGGTAGACGGTGGCGTCCTCTCAACCGTACAAAAATTCCATAAGTCCCATAGAAGCTTCTTATCGCAGTCACGCGGAGATTAGCAAGTTTATCACTAAGACCCTTGCCAACAATTCTGTGTTCACCCATGCCCCTGCTCCTCTTTGGACACTCTGTTTTAAGCCAGTTATAGAAACTGATCAGTCTTGATAGGACAACATCTTTTTTCTCACGCTGATCTCTTTTAGTATCCTCAAGGGCTTCATCAATCAAATCTGTTGCAGTCATGCCAGTGAACTGCATATAGGATTTGAAAGCACTTCTGTACTGGTACCATGTCCCCTTCTTAGTTATGGTTCCAAGCCATCTTTGCAGAGGGGCCTCATCCCAGTCCACGGAAACCTCTTTAAACTCTGATGTCAAAATCGTATTCCCCATAAGTAAATAAAGAAACAGTTGAAGTATAAAAGCATTGCTACAGGTAAACTAAGTACGGACTTCACAGTCGAAATTGACAGTGTTTTACAGTAAACCTGTTCATTTTCTATCTAAAACAACACTAAGCCCTGTACCATTAAAATCCTTTGGAACTGCAGGACAGTGAAATTCTTCTTCACACTACAGTAAGCTAGATTTCAGACTGGATTTTAAATAAAAAATATCATCTTATGATGACTTTCTGTGTGTCCTCTCCATCATTCGGGTTTCTTTGGCTTAATCGTCTGAAGGATATTTTTTATTGTCTGACAGTAATGTGTTCCTTCATGAAAGATTTTTATTGGTGCACCTAACACTGTTCTCTTTACTACTTTGATTCTACTGAATTGATTGAAAAATATGATTAAAAGTAATTCAACAAAATGAGACAAAATTGAAAATGACCACGCGTAAGATGTCTATTTTCTTATGTGTCCTATTAGTGTTAGAGCTAAGCACGTGAAAAGTAGTGCTATTGGTAACCAAAAAATGAGGTTTGTTAGCAAGTTAGGCCATTCAATTGTCCAGCTGTTCACGACTCCGATAATCGAAGATGTTTGATGTGTGAGCCAAAAGAATGGGAATCCGTGTTTCCAATGATCGAGATCAGGCCATTGAAAATGTTCAGCATTTAATAAGCTTAACATAGATGCCATTATTAAAAAGATGATGAAAGCATAGAAGCGTTTCCTTATTGGAACCCACGGTATAGAATAAACTCTTCTAACACTGTCTATTACAATTGAAGCCCCAAGGCTCCAGAAAATCAATGGAAGACGTTCGATGAACTTTTTTCCCCATGGGGAAGGATAGATTTCTATCCATACTAATTGACTCGCCCACCATGTTAAAATGAACCCAATAATTATCAACGAAATCCCAAGCAAAAACTCTAACATGTATACTTTTTTAATTTCCAACCTTTTACACGGGTTGTAATACGCAATTGTGGCTAATAATTCCACATTTTAGAACACTACGAAATCATGAGCTTAAAAAATGTTATTTCATTGTTGGATTAACATAGGCTTGAGACCATTTTTGAAATAAATCTTGGTTATTTCTTGAGTGACCCTTTTATAGTCATATTCTTTGAAAAAGTGAAGATGCGCTTGACACAGACTTTTACAGTCAGATGATCCAAAGCCTTTCGAGCTTATCTTAACTATTTTCAATTTTTCAATGTTCTTTGAGATACTACATTCTGGGAAACTTTTTGTTTCAGCCAAAATGATTTGCTTGATTTTTGCCTCCTTTGAGGACAGAAGGTAATCTACATGCCAATGTAGTCGTCTTTTTAACTTTAAATGATATTTGATTCTATCTTGCAGGTTGAACTGGCTTTTGCCAAATGCTGATCCAGTATAGCTGTAAAATCCTTTTGGGAAAAAGAACAATCCGAGTTTTCCAACTTGGATTTTTTCAGGAATCGATTTATCTATGATTAGCGTGTAGATTCCTGGTTTAGCTGGTATTTTCTTCAGCCAGCTTATCAACTTATACACTCTTATTATAATGGATAATATCGTATTTATAAACAAGATAGATTATTTCGAATTATCAAAACAGGGTTTAGTCTGAGATGGGAAGAATTTCAAAAGGCGCAAATTGTAGCGTCTCTGGTTGTGACAAACTGGCTGTTCGGTCGATTTCTCAGGATAAGGCTCAGAGCGCGAGTTTGGATGTTGGAGTAACTAGAAGAGCCTATATCTGTTTGGATCATTATAAAGAGTTAAAAAAGAAATTAAAAAATAAAAGAAAGATTGACAAATGGAGATGGAGTGCCTAACTAATTTTGAATATTTATTCAAAAAAAAACCTTATGGTTGGAGAAGAGTGTAATGTCCTGCCGAACAGACTAACTGCTAGAAAATTTCTTCTATTACTTTGGCGAGAAATATATTTTTCTCAGAGTTTTAGAAATTATGCCTAATTATTGGTGAATAAAATATGAGAATTCTCTTGATACACGCAGATCATTTTGAATATGAAACCAAGAAAAAAGCGATTGATAACCCCGAAGAATTAATTGAAAAAAGAAAAAAGAGGTCAATGGATGAAGTTCTAGTAGCTTTTTGCGCAGTTGAAAAAGCTGATGAGGATGAGATAAATGAAATATCAAAAAATGCTTCAGATGCGATTGATGACGTAGCAAAACAGGTGAAAGCGAAGAATATTATGATTTATCCATATGCACATCTTTCTTCTGAACTTAGCTCAAAGGGCACAGCCATTTCATTATTGAAGAAGATCGAAGAAGATCTTGAAAGAAGAGAATATCATGTTGCCCGTAGTCCTTTTGGTTGGTACAAATCATTTGAAATAAAGTGTAAGGGCCATCCTCTCTCTGAGCTATCGCGAACGATAACATCGACTGGTAAACCAAAGGAAGAAGGAGAGCCATTTGAAGAAGAGATTGAAAGTGAATTCATGATAATAGAACCTGATGGAAAAAGTCATCCTTTGAATGTGAAAAAAATCGAGAACTGTAAGATATTAGACAATTATCCTCTGCTTAAACAATTCATCGTAAACGAGGAGGTTGGTGAGGTTTCACGTGAACCACCTCCGCACATTAAGTTGATGAGGAAGCTTGAACTTGTAGACTATGAGCCTGCCTCTGATGTTGGTCATTTCAGGTTTTATCCTAAAGGCGCTTTAATGAAGAGGCTTCTGGAAGAGTTTGCAAATGACATCGCTATCAAACATCTTAACGCTATGATGATAGATACTCCTCTCATTTATAGACTCGACCAACCTGACATCGCTGGACAAGTTGCCAGCTTCAGGGAACGAGATTACCGTTTTGAGATAGACAATAAAGGGTTCATACTCAGATTTGCAGGAGACTTTGGTCTATTCAGAATGATGCGAGACGCGACCTTGAGCTACAAGCAGCTGCCTATTCGAATTTATGAATTATCACCGTCTTTTAGAAGAGAACAAAGGGGAGAATGTGTTGGTCTCAAGAGACTTCGTGCCTTTACTATGCCAGACATCCATTGCTTTACTAAAGATTTAGAACAAGGAATGAATGAGTACAAGCTACTTCTAGAACATTATACAAAATTAACAAATTCTATGAACATTGAAGTTGTCGTGGTTTTCAGGGTTGTAAAGGAATTTTTCGAGAAGAATAAGAATTGGTTTATTGAACTCCTCGAAATAGTGGAGAAACCCGCCTTAATTGAACTGTTACCAGAGATGAGACATTACTGGATTGTAAAACATGAGTTTCAGTTCATCGACTCTGTATTAGGAGGCGCTCAGCTAAGTACTGTACAATTAGACGTGGAAGACTCAGAACGCTACGGTATCTTTTATGTTGATGCAAACGGACAAAAGAAAGGATGCATAATCGTTCATAGTTCTATTGGGTCAATAGAGCGATGGATTTATGCTTTACTTGAACAGGCAGAGAAGATGAAGAGAAGAGGAGAGCCTCCGATGTTTCCAGTATGGATCAGTCCAACACAGGTTCGAATCATCCCGGTCTCTAAGGAGTACTTAGAATTCGGAAAGGAAGTTGCTAAGAAAATAGAAAAATTCAACATTCGTGTTGATGTTGATGATCGGGATCAGACTGTTGGGAATAGAATCAGAGAGGCTGAAGTGGAGTGGACACCTTACATTATAGTTCTGGGCGAAAAAGAGCTTAAGAAAGATGAGATTTCAGTGAGAATTCGCAATGGAAGAAAAGAAAAATCTATGAAAGTGGAAGATTTGATTGAATTGGTTCAAGCTGAAATAAGTGATAAGCCGGTACTTCCTTTGAATATGCCAAGCCTCATATCAAAAAGGCCAATATTCATTTAAAAAGCAGCAATCAAAAAAAAAGAGTTTTGTCGAGAATCCTTATCTTCTCGGCCTTCGATAACTCCCTCGACTTCCACCGCCGTATCCTCTACTACCATACGATGGACGGGATCGAGGATACCTACGTTCCTGTTCATATTGTTTACTTGACAAATTATTTTCTGTGTTGATTGTTGATATTGAAGAGTCTTCTAAAACTTCAAAAGAACCGTATCTACCAAGGTTTAAACGCATTGAACCTTTGAACAAAGTTATATAAGCATTCTTAATCTTTAATGTATCTCCTTCGTTGACACCATCGATACTTTCATTCCATAGTGTTAGATATAGACAAGCAGTTTCATCTCCAACTAGGGCATCTGCGACTCTATTTGTACTGCCATCTCTTCTCGAAAAAACTTCTCTCACTTCGCTTTTAGAATCTACCTTCACAGTGGTGTTAATGGCTCTTGATCCGACTTTCAATTGTTCTACTTTCATAAGTTCTTCTGTTTCATCTGGGACTTCTGGAACTTTCTTTTTTGGCTCGTCAACTTCTGGGACTTCTGGAACTTTCTTTTTTGGCATAATTTTTCACATTTACGATTATTCTAAAGCTTTAAGCTGGGTTATTAAAGATTTTGCTTTATAAAAATCTGGGAGATATTTTATCGAGCTGTTTCTTTATGCTTTCTAGGTATTGTTCGCCTTCAAAGATCCAACCTTTTCTATCAGAATATAATTCGATAGGTAACCATCTTAACATTCTTCTTCTACTGACCCATTTTCCAACCATGTGAAGCCAGCATTTTTTCGCAACACCAGTTTGAACGATGTGTGAATCAAGGATGTGAAATAGCTGCCCAATATCACCGGTTGGAGTAAATATCATTGCAATTAAACCTTCTAGATTTCCAGTAACAGTTACTCCTTGCCATATAGGAAGTTCGTCCAAAGCCACAATAAGTGCTTTTACTGTATCTTCATCACAATCTATTGCGATAAACGCCACTTCATCCAGTCCAATCCGATACGAACCCATTATAGGCTCAATGACTCCTTGGTTTAACAAATTCCTAGTTTTTTGACTGACATAAACCCCAGTCACATCAAGGGTTCTTCCAATATTGGTGTAAGAAGAACGACTGTTGAGTACCAATTCATTAATTATTTTAAGATCCAACTTGTCAAATTTTAACTTGGATTTTACTTCTTTTTTCCTCTTTACATTATCGTATAATATATAGTACCATCCTTTCTCGAACAGAAATTCTTTAACCCAAAGTCCCCATTCATCCCAGCGGACATCCCAACCACCTTTCTCCAAATCGTAGTATCTAAGATTCATGTTGTAGTGTTGATCTTTCACCTTACACAGTGCATAGTTCTCAATGAGATATCTCCGTCGAAGTTGATTCAAATATTGCTGTAAATAGTCTTCAGTGCCAAAGGGTACATCAAATTGAACACACATATTCATTGGACCGAAGATTTTATGGATTTTTGTGCAGTAAGGAATTTCCCAGAACAGATCTGCCACTAACTTTTCCTTTCCAGGAATAACTTTGAGCAACAGGAAGTGTGATGATAAGCCAATTCTGTTGACGTCAACTAGAATACTGAACCATAAATTTGTCTTTAAATTGAGTTCTTCTATAAGTCTTCCTGTAGTAGGGGTAGTCAAGCCAATCTTCTGCGACAAAAATGTTAAGGAAGCTTTAGGGTTTTTTGCTAAAATGTTTAGAATCTTCAATTCAACATCTTTGATACTAACAGATCTAGGTTTCAATGCAAGTGTATCCAAGATTGTCTGGTACTCTTCTTCATTAATGTAAGCTCTAGACTTTCCAATGCTTTTAACACGTGAAAAAACCCCCTTTAGAAATTCTTTGCCAACAATACTTTCTCGTCTCGCATAGTATCCTATGCCATCGAACGTCTTTGACTCTTGTCTTATACCGTGTCTAGCAAATGCCCAAAAATCTCCAGCTATGTCATCTTTCAGAATCCTGCAAGCACAGTAATCGGATTGTTCATATATCCAATCTATCTTATCTAGAGCACGATGCTGAAAGATGCGAGCAGCCTCACGAGCAACTAATCCCTTCCTTAAAGTATCAAAATACAAGTATGATGGTTGTATGTTCAAGACATTTAGTATCGGGTAATGGACTGTTCCCCAATATCTTGTTTTCTCGTTCTCTATGTACCATGGGTCAAAGAAGGAAACCAGTTCATAATCTTCACTAAAACGATCAATGCTCTCTCTGTTGATCCCTGTGAGTTCTTCCATAGTTTTTATATATTCAAAATATTCATTGTGAGATTCATTAAGCTTTTTTTGTACCTCTGTTTCTGGAGTCCATTTGCTTTTTGACAATGAATCTGCAATATTCAGAATATCGTCAATGACTTCTTGTTCAAAGCGACCAAGAGTAGTTTGAAGGTCTTGCCATGATTTTTTGTGAAGAATCTCTGAAAGATTTGCGATGTTGAATAGAAATTTCCTTCTAGCGGCTAAGTTCTTGAACTTTGGAACATTTTTCTCAAAAAAGGTGGACATCACTTTTGCAATCGCACACTTACTGAAATTGAAAGAAGCATTCGTGATAATTTCCTTTCGAGTCATAGTGGATAAAAGAGAAGGACTAATTTTCCTGTAATCTTTCGGATCATTAAAACCTCTGCATAAATTAAAGAGCAGCCCGTTTTTTTGGCCTTCATCAATTGGCGATTTTATGACTGCACTTTTCATGAGGGCAGAAAATTTCACCAAACCTAACGGAGACTCACGAAAAACATTTTCCGTTACATTCTGTAATGAATATTTAGTAGAGGTTTTCATAGTCTTCAACCGATTTTTATGTCACTTTCATATTTTTCATATTCGATGTATAACGGGTAATATGTCAAAACTCATATATAAGAAAAAAGGAGCAAATAAACTATATTTCGACGTTATTACCAATAAATATTGAGGATTTTTACTTATTTTAGTTCAATCACCCAAAATAATACATTATTTTGCGAAATAAGCGTGTTTTACAGTTTATTTCTTTGTTAACCAAATGTTAAAATTTATTTTACATATAATTCTCTATTGGTGAATTAAAAAATGCCTATAGGTCCAGGCGATCCAAGACCACTTTAAAGTGGAGGACAGAAAAAATGTCAAACAAGTTCCCGATGAAAAATAAATATAATCACTCAATGGAGGTAAAAAGAAAATTGTCAAAGATTTTTCCGATGAGAGTTGACACCACTTACTCTACCAGAATATTAAGTATAATCAAAGTATTAAAAGCAGAATCACAGCAAGTATTATATGACGCAGGCATAAATTTAGCCTTTGAAGAATTCCAAGGAATTGAAGCACAGGATTTGAGCAGCGCCTTAGCACAGATTGCAGATCTTTACATGAATAATAGCCTAGGAAAACTTGTAATGGATGGCGTAGGGAAGAATTTTCTGCTGGTGAGGAACTACGACTGTGCCACTTGTGTTTCCGCAAAGAACGATGGAAAAACATACTGTTGGCTAGATGCAGGTTTTATCGCAGGCGCACTGAAGCAGATGCTTAATGAAGACTATGTTGTAATAGAGACAAAATGTCATGGTACAGGTGCCGAATACTGCGAGTTCCTAATTGCAAAGAAACGAAGAGTAGAAACATAATAAAACTCTCATCCCCACTCTCCTTTTTTTATTGATATTCAAGCGGATGACGCTTCGAGATTAAAAGAGCTCTTCCCCTTTTAATCGTTGTAGCGTCTTCCCTCTTATTCTTATAGTGATCTTTTTCTCTTGTGGTTCAGTTTCAACAGTTTTCCTCTTAACAGTAAACCCACAAACACCGTTCGCCAAGAGGCGACCTTTCGCACAAATGACATAATTACATGTAGGACCAGCGCATACATCGTCTACCCATCGGCAGTATATTTTGGATCCCTGTTTGACGAAGGCGCGTTGCCCACATCTAAAGAATTCACATTCAGGTATACATCGTTTTTCTGATTCAGACAAAGCTTCACACTATCCTGAATCGGCATCATTCAAAAACAATTTGATCCCACGCAGCTTTTCGATTCTAGGAGTAAAATAAATTCTATTTGTTTTGCCTTTTTAAGTTTTCGATTGAAACAAGCTCAATTTTGCATACACGATCTCATATTTAAATCATGTTCAAAACGCGTTTAGTGAAGTTGAATGATTTTCGCATTATAACTTTTCTACTTGAAGCCATCATTATTACTGAGCATAAAGGTTCTCCTTTCTCAATAACAGCGCCCTTAAAAGGAATGTCCCTGACTTCTTTGAAAGCACTAAAATCTGGCACTACAGATCGTTCAGGTGAAAAAAGTATCAACCTGATCCAAAATTCATCACTTTCTTTCATTAACTTTGGCAACTTTCCCTCAAGACAAGATTGGACATGACATTTCATCAAGTTCAGTTGCGTCACTCTTTCTACACACTCCAAGGTTCCTTGAAATCGCGGATTCAACTCTACAACATAAGGAACACCATCTGAAAGAGTCATATCAACTCCGTTAGATCCAATAAGGTTGAAATGTTTAACTACTTTTTCAGAAACTTCTTTACACTTATCAATAACACTTTTAGATTCAGAAAGTGGTACAATATTCCCACAATACCCAAAAGGTTCTGTTTGCCCTGTTTCCTCTAAACCCAAAAGTTGTTCATTTACTGTTAACGATATAACATCGTTGTTAGTAGATATGAGGGATACACTAGCCGGTTGACCGTGGATGTATTTTTGAATTAGAATGTTCTCATTGTTTTTTGAAGCATTTTTAAATGCGTCTTCAAGTTCTTTCTGATCTTTTGCCTTCCTTATGGCTATGCCACCAAAACCAACCATTGGCTTGCATACAATCGGATATCCGATGTCTTTTGCAATTCTTTTCGCTGCTTTTAAGCCTACAGCAACTTTACTTGTTGGATGCGGCACATTTAATCTTTCCAATTCCTTAAAGAATGTATGTTTATCCCTCACTTTTTCTATAATGTCAGGTGGATTCCCAATTATGGGTGTAAGATCGTGAAGTTCTCTGAGAACATTTGTATGGTCTTCAAGACCTGAGCATATGACTATACCATCAATCACATTTTTTTTTACGATTTTCTTGACTAAATGGAGGAGAATTTCAGGGTCATAATTATTGGCAAAGAAACCACATGAATGACCTTTCTTTTGTTTAATTATTGACAAACACTCTTTACAAACCGATCTTAAGTCTTGATCTCCATAATGGTCAACTGCATAAACTCCGTAACCAGCTCTTTCAGCAGAATATGCAGCTGAAGAAATATCGACGCCAACGACCAATAGATTGTACACGTCCATAAAGAAGCGCCTCACTTGTCTGAAATATGAAGTAATTTAATAATGTTCAACTTTAAACCTTGTATTTAGATCAGGTAAATGTCTTGTTGGTTGATCTGATTTTAAAAAATGCAAAGATTCCTTTAAAAGATAGAATAATTGAATGCGGGATTGCAGTTGATAAGGGGAAAATATATACTGTCGCAAAAGCATCAAATTTGCCTAAAGGTTCAAGAATAATGGATCTTAAAGGAAACATTGTTTTTCCCGGACTTATTGATGCTCATGTTCATCTGCGAGATCTTGAATTAACATATAAAGAAGATTTCTATACCGGAACCTGCGCAGCTGTGGCGGGAGGTTTTACAACTATTCTAGATATGCCAAACACAAAGCCGCCAACAAACAGTTTATCACGCTTAAAAGAAAAAATCGAAGTTGCAAAGAAAAAAATTGTTGTGAATGTTGGCTTCTACACAAGTTACGTGTCAAGCATTAAAGAATTAAAACAGCTTAAATCCTACGGAGTCTTTGGAATGAAGCTCTATCCTTATGATCAATTAGGAAAAAATGTGTTAGAAGATGATGGAATGTTTATTAATACTTTAAGAGCGAATAGAGCAGCGAACTTACTTACCTTAATTCATGCTGAAAGCCCACAAATAATCGATAGAAATGAAAAAAGACTTGAAGCTTCACAAGATTACTCAGCAAAAGCTTACATCAATGCACACCCTCCAGAAGCTGAGATTAACGCGGTTAAGAATACATGTCAAATCGCAGAAAAGACGAGAAGCCAACTACATTTTTGTCACATAACTTTGAATAAGTCTTTGTCATTAATTGAAGAAGCACGGGTTATAGGAACAAATATTACATGCGAGGTTACCCCACACCATCTTCTTCTAACAAAGAAGATAGTTGAAAAGGAGAGAGGAAATGCAGTCATGAATCCGCCTCTTCGAACCCTCCCTGAAGTTAGAGGTTTATGGGAAGGACTGATAAAAGGAAAAATAGACATAATCTCAAGTGATCATGCGCCACACAATTTGATCGAGAAAAAAGAAAAAATGGAGAAAAGAATTTCGCCTGGTATTCCAGGGTTAGAAACAACTCTTCCTCTTCTATTGACAAGAGTCAACCAGAATAAACTATCTATTTTTCACTTGATCAAAATATTAGCGGAAAATTCTGCCAAGATTTTCAAAATTAGACAAAAAGGACAAATTATACCAGGTTTTGACGCTGATTTCACAATAATAGATATGAAAAAGAGATCAAAGATTGATTCGTCGGAATTCTATTCAAAGGCAAAATACACGCCATTTAATAGATTCAAAACCGTTGGAAAACCTATAAAAGTATTTGTAAATGGCGAGTTAGCTATGGAGGATGGAGAGGTTCTATTGAAACCTGGAAACGGAAGAATCTTATATTCTTGATTCTGTGGATGTTGTTTGTACAGGTCTAAAATTATGAGATTTGTTACTGATGGGATGCTTGGACGCCTTACCCGATGGCTTCGTTTGTTAGGACACGATGTTATATATCTAAAAGACAGCATCGACACAGAGCTTTTAGAAGTCGCAAAAGAAGAATGTAGAATTCTGCTGACTAATGATGTTGCTTTGTTCAGGAAAGCTAAAAAACAAGGTTTGGAATCACATTTAGTTGAAGGAAAAGATGAAATAGAAAAATTATCCAACATAGCAGAACATTATTCTATTGAGCTTAATATTGATGTCACAATTTCGCGTTGCTCAATATGCAATTCATGTATCCGAGAGGTTAAAAAGTCTAAGATTAAAAAAAAAGTGCCATCAACAACTTTCAAAACATACGACAAGTTTTGGATCTGTGATGGATGTGGGAAAATATATTGGCGAGGCGGACATTGGGATAAGATCGAAGAAACATTGATGAAGACACGAATGATATTTAAAACAAAGAATTTCTGATATATGGACGGTGTTGGTGGGTTACAAAAACTATATCTGACTTGTATATAAGAAAATAATATTAATCTGGAGTTGTAACTTTTTGAGAATAAAAATAATTTCAAGTTATAAAAAATTGCTGGAAATGGCAAAAGATCCCATTATCCTCGAATCCGTTTTCAACCTTGTCCACTGGGACATGGAAACAATGATGCCTCCTAGAGGTATTGAACTTCGAAGTCAACAGCTTGCTCTCATAAAACAGGTTGAACATAAAATAAGGACAAATCCTGAAATTGGAAAATTATTAGATAAACTTCTGAAACATCCAGATTATGATGATTTGAATCAAATCCAAAAAAGAAATGTTTTCCTGATAAAGAAAGAATATGATGAACAGGTTATGCTACCTGAAGAACTTGTTAAAGAGACTGCCCGCCAGGAAGCCATAACGGTTGATGTTTGGAAAAAGGCGAAAGCAGCAAAAGATTACTCAATATATGAACCTGAACTAGGGAAACTTTTTGAGCTGAAAAAGAAAGCTGCAGAAATCCTAATGGATGTAAAGAAGACTTCGACGCCTTATGATGCGTTGATCGACATTTTTGAACCAAAAATGCCAGCTAAAACGATAACTAAAATCTTTAATGGATTGAAAGATGGCTTAATCACCTTAATAGAAAAGTGTAGAAACTCATCTAAACAGCCTGATGTTTCTGTACTTAAACGTAAAGTTCCTATACAATTTCAAAGCCAAGTCTCAAATGCTATCGCTAAATTCGTTGATTACGACACTGAGTCTGAAAAAGCCGGAGGTAGAATAGATGAAACTGAACATCCATTCACAACAGGTTACTTTGACGATGTGAGGATAACAACACATTATCATAAAGATAACTTCACTTCCGCATTGTTCTCCACACTTCACGAAGCAGGCCACGCCATATATGGACAGAACATTAATCACAAATTTATGTATCAGCCCGTGGGAGAAGGCTGTTCATATGGTTTCCATGAATCTCAATCAAGATTCGTGGAGAACATTCTTGGAAGATCCCGCGATTTTTGGGTTTATTTCTTCCCGGTACTAAAACAGTTAACTGGCAACGTTTTCTCGGATGTTGATTTAGATACCTTCATTAAAGCGATTAACAATGTTAAGCCTTCAAAGATACGCATCGAGGCAGACGAGGTCACTTATAGCCTTCACGTCATCATTAGATTCAACATTGAACAAGACCTGTTTGCAGGGAAAGTCTCTGTTGCTGAGCTTCCAGAAGTATGGAATCAGAGTTACAAAGAATATCTTGGCGTAGACATAGAACATGACTCTGAAGGAGTCATGCAAGACACCCACTGGGCAAGTGGCTATTTTGGCTACTTCCCAAGCTACGCTGTTGGCAATATTTACAGCGGACAAATTGTCAATGAAATGGAGAAAGAACTACCAGGGTGGAGAACTAAAATCAGCAAAGGAAACTTTAAAGAAATAAAACAATGGATGATAAAAAACGTCCAAGTTCATGGTAAACTTTACGATCCCTCAGAACTCATTAAGAAAATCGCTGGAAAAGAAATTAACTTCGAACCATTCCTAAATTATCTTAACCAAAAATATTCAGAGCTTTATGACTTCTGAAAATTATTATGCATTTCGAAGGTTGCAAATTGTACTCATTAAAAGAAGGCAGATTCCTAGTCAAGCTAGCCAGAAAAGCAATATCAGAATATCTTAAAAATAAGAAGAAAATTCCTCCTCCAAAAGATACTCCAAAGAAGTTAAAACAGAAAAGCGGAGTTTTCACAACTTTAAATACTATAAAAAAGGGCACCCCCGCACTCAGAGGATGCATAGGGTACCCACAACCAATTTTACCTTTAGTGGAAGCTGTCATTGATACAGCGATTAACGCAGCTACATCAGATCCAAGGTTTCATCCAGTTTTCCTAGAAGAGCTGACTAGTATAATGGTCGAGGTTAGTGTTCTTACCTCTCCTGATCTTTTACAATTAGAGCATCTAAAAGACGCTCCAAATCATATAGAGATTGGTAAAGATGGATTGATAATTGAGAGCGGAATATTCAAAGGTCTTCTGCTTCCCCAGGTTCCTGTTGAGTGGCAATGGAACGAAGAAGAATTCTTATCCCATTGCTGTATCAAAGCCGGATTGACTCCTGATTGTTGGCTTCTTAAAGGAACAAAGATATACAAATTTAGTTGCGAAATATTCAAAGAAACAAAACCATTAGGCTCTATAGTACAAGTTTCATTGAAAACATCATGAAAAAGATAAATGGAGAGTTTAGCTAAGTGCGGGTTTACTTTGGTGTTTGCGGCATAGGTCTTGGGCACATAGGACGAAGCGCTATCATTGCCAAAAAAATTTCTAAAATGGGCAACCAAGTACTTTTTTCCACATATCTAGACGCCATAGAATTTGTTAAAAAAGAAGGATTCCCCCTAGCAAGAGCCCCTGCACTTCAATACATCATCAAAGCAGATGGGACTGTGGACTTCAGAAAGTCAAGTGCTTACCCTGGCGCTTTATCTCTGTTCATTTTTCTGAACCAAATCGTGGCGGAGATGCGTTTCATGAAGGCTTTTCAACCAGATATAGTCATCTCAGACTCAAGAGGATCATCAATAGTCGCTGCAAAGACTCTTGGGATCCCTGAAGTTACCATGTTAAATCAGTACAAGGTTACGATTCCAAGAACCAAACGCTTCCTCAAACTCGCAAGAATAGGCGACGCATATCTATTAGGACTGGTGGGCGGATTATGGGCGATAGGAAAGAAAGTCATCATCCCAGACTTTCCACCACCATTTACAATTTCAACTGAAAATTTGAGAATCCCACCAATAATGGAGAGAAAGGTTACATTCATCGGTCCAATAATAGAAACTAAACCTGAAGATCTTCCAAGCAAAGAGACGCTCAAAGATAAACTTGGTTTTGATGATAGACCTCTAATTTTTGCACCAATCAGTGGTTCAGCAATGGAGAAGGCTCATGTCATTACAATTCTAGAAGATATTTTATCAAAGTTTCCTGACGACTATCAGATTTCGATGTCGCTGGGCGATCCCAATTCTTCTTTGAAGCCTGCCACATTTGGAGGGCTGACAGTTTATCCTTGGTTGACAAAACGCTTTGAGTTTCTTAAAGCATGTGATTTAGTGATTTCGAGAGCAGGACATGGAACCATAACCCAGTCAGTATGTTATGGAAAACCTATGATACTTATTCCAACACCTAACCATACAGAACAAGAAAGCAATGCAAAAAGAACAGAAGAACTAGGTGTAGCGAAAATTATCAATCAGGAAGATCTTACATATAAAAAACTCCTGAAGTATGTGAGCAAAATTCTAACTTCAAACAAATACTATGAGAATTCGTTTCATTTACAGGAAAATGTCTCAGAGTATAATGGAATTGATACAGCGATAGAAATCATAACTGAAGTAGCTGAAAATTAATCAAAGTGAAAGCTTTGCAATACTTTTCAGAGTTTCAGAAAGAAGATTTTCCACTCCAAGCTTTTCCTCTTGTCTTTTTATTTCATTCAAGTCAGCCATGGTGGCTGGTTTTGAAGGAACCGCACTGCAACCATGAACAGATTTTATGGACAAGTCATATGTGCCAATTTTTTTTGCAATGTCTATAATCTCCTGTTTCTCGAAACCTATTAAAGGACGATGAATAGGAAGTGAAGCAACTTCATCAATTACTTTGAGGTTTGCCAAAGTCTGCGAGGCAACTTGACCTAGGTTTTCTCCTGTTACTACACCGTGAGCACCTTCTGTTAACGCTAGATGGCATGCAACACGATACATCAACCTCTTACATAGAACACACGTAAATTTTTTCGGAGCATTCTTCACGATCGCATCCATCACTTCACCTATGGAAAAAATGTAAACTTTGTAGTCACTCAAGGGAACATATTCTCTAAGCCTCCTCGCGACTGAAAAAGCTCTCTCAAGATAATCCTCTCCAACAAAAGGCCGCTGATCAATAACGAGAGGTAAAACTGAAGCCCCTCTCTTCATCATAAGCCAAGTTGCAACAGGGCTATCAATGCCTCCTGAGAAGAGACTGATCACTTTTCCTTGAGAACCATAAGTTAAACCTCCAGGGCCTTTCAGAATTTCATCGTAAATGTAAGCAGAGCCGTTTCTTATTTCTATGTGAACGGTTTTATCTGGGTGCCTTAAATTCACCTTCACACCCTTATCAGATAAGAGTTGCAGAATCTCTTCACCAACTTTATTCTCAACATCTTTACTAGTGTAAGAGTGATCGCCAATTCTTCTTGCGTTAACTGCGAATGTCTGGTTTGACTGTATGACCTTGGAAGCTAGTTTTACAGCGGTTTTAGTAATGTCGTCTAATTCTGAAGAAATCTCTATTGAAGACATAACGGAAGCAACACCAAAAACCTTCGAGATGATAATCTTTGCTTTTTCAGAATCCACTTTTTTAATTATCAGTCTTCCATGAGTCCGGTCGATTTTAGCTTTTTTCATACCATGACGAGCAAGCATATTCTGAATGTGACTGGATAATTGAATCTCCAAATTCTTTCTAACAGGTTTACTTTTCAAGGCGATTTCATTGTAAGCCACAAGTACAACGTTTCTTTTCATTTGTATACATATCCCCTCTCTAGATATAACACTGAAATCTAAGATTTCATAATTCGTTGAGTTTGTATCTTTTAAGGATTTCTCTGTGAAAAAATTTTTTTGGATAGCTTTTAAGAAACTTTGATTAGTAAAATTTAT
>JAUVYS010000044.1 GCA_030602965.1 Candidatus Bathyarchaeota archaeon
CAACCTCTTTTGGGGAACATTGGGGTGTAGGACTGAGGGAGCTTGTGACTAAAGCAGGATTTGAGGCAGCAGAAGACGCTGGAATACGTGGAAAAGATATTGAGGCTGTTATTGTTGGAAATATGTCCGGTGGCAGGTTTGTAGGCCAAGAACATGTTGCTGCTTTGATGACAGATTTCTTAGGTTTAAAACCAATTCCTGCATTTAGGGTTGAAGCAGCTTGCGCTTCCGGAGGCGTAGCCTTACGAGAAGGTTACATGGCTGTAGCGTCAGGGTTCTATGATTTGGTTGCGGTGGGGGGTGTTGAAAAGATGACTGATGTTTATGGAACTGGGGCAGCAACAGCTTTAGCAGGAGCAATGGATTTTGGGTGGGAGGCCTATTTTGGCACCACATTTCCTGGGATTTACGCATTAATCGCTAGACGTTACATTCACGAATACGATTTGAGTGGAACGCAACTTGCTAAAGTAGCTGTAAAGAACCATTACCATGGTAGCTTAAATCCTCTAGCTCACTTTAAAAACCGTATTAAAGTGGAACATGTTTTGAACTCGAGGCTTATTGCAGATCCTTTAAGACTCTTAGACTGTTCCCCGATCTCAGATGGTGCAGCATGCGTGCTTCTCGCTCCTGCTGAAGAAGCAAGAAAATACACAGATACCCCCGTCATAATCGAGGCTTCTTGTCAAGCCTCTGGGACATTGAGCCTTTTTATGAGAAAAGACATATGCGTTATAGACGCCACGAAGAAGGCTGCTGACCTAGCCTTCAAAGAGACAGGTTTATCGAGGAAAGATATTGATGTGATTGAAGTTCACGATTGCTTCACAATTGCCGAAATTTTGGCTTTGGAGGATCTCGGATTCGTTAAGAAGGGCGAAGGAGGAAAGCTCTATGATGAAGGCCAAACCTATGTTGATGGCGACTTGCCTGTTAATACAGATGGAGGATTAAAAGCGGCAGGGCATCCAGTTGGGGCAACTGGTATTAAACAGATTGTGGAACTTGTGAAGCAGTTAAGGGGAGAAGCAGAAAATGGAAGACAAGTAAAGAACGCAGAGATTGGGCTTGCACATAACCTCGGAGGCTCAGGGGCAACTGTAGTGGTTTCTATTTTGAGGAGGGGCGATTAGATGTCTTTTCTAGCAGCGCCTGCTCATTGGAGAAGATACAAGGAACGTTACAGGTTAATAGGTTCAAAGTGTAAAACCTGTGGGAATGTGTACTTCCCCACAAGAAAGATATGTTCCAATTGTAGAAGGGGAGGAAAAATGGAGGATATGGAGTTCTCTGGAAAGGGTAAGGTTCATAGCTACACTATTATAAGAGCTCCTCCTGAGGGTTTCACCAAGTATGGCCCTTACCCTATAGGGTTAATAGAGCTTGAAGAAGGACCAAAAGTGATTTCTCAAATCGTCGATTGCGACTTTGATGACATCAAAATAGATATGCCTGTTCAAACTTGCTTCAGGAAACTCATGGAACAAGGCAAAGATGGCATTATTTGTTATGGTTTCAAGTTTAAACCCGTTGACGATTCATGGAAGGAAAATAGCAATAAACCTCCTTCTCAATAGTAAATAAGGAAGACTATGATAGATCGTAAACTTATTTGTGGAGTCGATGACGCAGGGAGAAAGGCAAGGTAACCCACTGCTTTCCCTACAGGATCAGTCATTGGCCCTTTAGTAATAACTGGAATTTTAATCACAAGGGACCAGCTAACGGCCTTAAAGACATTAGGGGTGAAAGATTCAAAAACGCTCTCTCCAAGAAAAAGGGAAGATCTTTCAAAACAGATCAAAGAATTAATAATTAAACAAGCCTGTGTTGAACTTTCTCCTTCAAATATTGACAAGGTTGTTCTGAAAGGTAAAAAGTTACATAAACTGAACTTTCTAGAGGCTCAAGCTATGGCAGAAGTAATTAATGAGCTGAAACCGGATGTAGCGTATGTTGACGCCTCAGACGTTAAAGCTGAACGTTACGGAGAACAGATTAAAAAGATGCTTTCTTTTAACATAGAAGTAGTATCCGAGCATAAAGCTGATCAGAAATATCCGGTAGTTTCAGCTGCATCAATCCTAGCAAAAGTACAAAGAGACCACCGCATCAAACAAATACAGCAGAAATTCGGCGATATAGGTACAGGTTATCCACACGATCCCAGAACCCGAAATTTTCTCAAAACATACTTGAAAAATCATAGTGATCTTCCAAAGTTTGTACGAAAATCATGGAAGACTGTAAAACGTTTAAAGGAAGAACTAGAAAATTCATCGATCGATAATTATTTCACCTATACATAAAGAAAAGAAGTGATCAATAAATTCTGATTCATGCAAGCGATGTGCGATTATTAAAATGGCGATCATGGATCAGGATATTTTTGATTTAAGCTTATTTTACATATTTAGCTAGAACCATAATGTGATCTTTATCATAAGGCTCTAATTGTATGACTTGGTCTACATCAAAACTTCTTCCACAGAGAGTTTGTAATTCCTGCTCGTAAATTTTTGTTGGCTCCTCTGCAACATTGATGCTTCTCGCTTTAATCGCCAGTAGCACCCATCCCTTGTTCTTTAGGAACATGTCAGCGTTGTTTGCCAAGATTTTTGCTTGTTCTGGCTGTGCTATGTCGCAGTATACTTCATCAACTTTCTCAATGAACATACGATACCGTTCAGGCAAATGGGCATCATCTAATATAGGAATCAAGTTTTGTCTGTAGTTACAAACTCTGTCTACGAGTTCCCTGAAGACTCGTGAAGAAAATTCAATGCAGAAGACTCGACCTTTTTGCCCAACAATGTCTGAAATGTAACTTGGCGTTGTACCTGTTGCTGCTCCTAAATAGAGTACTTTATGTCCTAATTTTATTGGTAGTTTTTTCAACCCATTCAAAATTGCAGCAGCTAACTTGCTCCGAAATGGATTCCATAAACGATACTCATTGCCTTCTATTTTGACAAGCTTTTCTCCATAGACAGTATGCCCAGGTGCAAAATTAAGTGTAGCAAGTTTTTCTGCTTCAAGCTCTAGTTGAGCCCAATAAACACCTGAAAAGAGTTCATGCGGTTCAACCTTGATGGCCACCTTTCTCTTCATCTCCTAATATTTGGTTTTGAATATTTCTCTTTGATCTCCTTGACTCTCTGTTCAAATTCAGCTTTCAACTTGTCGCCAACATATTCTCCTGAATAAGCATCAACCCTTGCGGCGATCGCGAGTTTGCCCGCTAAAGCTCTAGAAATTTTTCCTCTTTGCCACCGTGGTGAATTGCGGATTTGAGGGTGTTGAAAAATAAATCCGTGTTTAGGTGGTTTTGACTTTGTTTGAAGAGACCGGAAGAGGGCTTTCTCGGCTCCTAAAACTTGTATAGTGCTTGATGGTTTCGCTGCTAGGTTCTTCAAACTACCAACAGCAGCGATGAGACGTGCTCCAAGCGTTGAGCTCACGAGAGCTTGAATGTTTGGAGCAACAACACTCACTAACTTATCAATGTAATTTTCAATATTTTTCCTTGTCTCGTAGAGTTCTAAGCATTTCTGTGAGATCAACTTTATAGAGTCAAGATCTTTTTCTGCAATTTGTGCTCCCATAGAGGATCTGGCTAAACGGGTTATCTTCTTGGCTTCTTCTTTGGATAATCCTAACTGTTCGATCTTTCTCTCCTCAAAGTTGTTTCTATCACCTAACATGGTTGTAAGTCTTAGATATGCTTCATGATCTTCAACGTAGTTTCCGAGTTCTGGAAAATGTAAACCATACCATTCGCGAAGCCTATTCGAGAAAAGATTTAATGTTTTATCCAAGTCTCCTAAAGCTAAAACTGCTTGAGCTACAAGGAGGTCTTTCTTTCCTCCAGCCTTCTTTACATCTTCTTTTGCTAAAACCATGGAAACCTGATGAAGAAGTGAAGTAATATCATCAGGTTTTTTCAATCTACCAATTTTAACTGCAATTTTTCCCAGGTTTTTTCTAAAATTTTTAGCAGCTCTATTTGGTTTTTCAACTTCAGTCTCAAACTTCAATTCTTCGCTGATTTTTTTTGCCAAGATCCCGCTCTCAAAGATAAATTTTTCATACCCCTTCTCTTTCAGCTTTTCCACTAACTTCAACAACTCTTCAATAATTCTACCATCTCTAATGTTCATGATCTTGTTCGCTGTTTCATTGACGTCATTCGGAAATAAGACATAACCAACCATCTTGTTCTTTTCATTGAAGCCAAACACTCCAAGAGTGCTCTCCACTATGAAAACTTTCAATAACCAGTTCCTCACTACAGTCTCTAACCTTTATCAGAGCGTTTGAATAAACTTTCTGGAGTATAAGGAGTTATAGATAATGCCTAATTTGACTGTTGATCTAGCAGGATTAAAGCTAAGAAATCCAACCATGCTCGCAGCGGGAGTTATGGGTATTTCAAGTTCACTTATGAGAAGAGTGGCTGAAGCTGGTGCTGCCGCTGTGGTTACGAAGTCGATAGGAGTTGAACCATGTTTAGGCTATTCAAATCCAACGGTAGTCGATGTTGAATGTGGCCTCATTAATGCTATGGGGCTTTCCAACCCCGGAATTAAAGCTTTCACTAATGAGATAACCTCATTAAAACAGTTTAAAGTTCCTGTAGTTGTCAGCATTTTTGCTGGTAATTCAGAGAGTTTTTCTCAATTAGCTCAAAATGTTGAGAAAGCTGGCGCAGCCACCATTGAACTAAACGTATCATGTCCTCATGTTAAAGGTGTTTCTCAGATATGTGAGGACACAAGTCTTTTTTCTGAGGTTGTTGAAGCAGTGAAATCTGTTACTTCTGTACCTATTGTAACAAAGCTTTCTCCTAATGTTACAGACATCGTACATGTTGCTAAAGCTGCTGAAGAAGCTGGTTCTGACGCTGTAACTGCTATAAACACTGTTCGTGCAATGGCAATAGATATTGAAACTGGGAGACCAATTTTAGCAAATAAAATAGGTGGCTTATCAGGTCCAGCAATAAAGCCAATAGCGGTCAGGTGTGTCTACGAGATCTCGAGAGCATTAAAAATACCAGTTATAGGATGTGGAGGTGTAACATGCTGGCAAGACGCTATTGAACTACTGTTAGCTGGAGCTAAAGCAGTCCAGATCGGTACAGCTATCAAATACAAGGAACTAGAAGTATTCAATGAAATCGTTTCTGGAATAAAGAAATATCTTGAAGATCGAGGGTACAGGAAGGTAGATGACATTGTTGGGCTCTCCCATCAGTATTGACAGAATGAGAATTGTAAAGATAATTAAGAAGAAGATCGAAGCCGCTGGGATAAAGTCCCTGTTCTTCAAGGATAAGCTCTGCTTTGATGCTAATCCTGGGCAGTTCCTTATGGTCTGGGTATTGGGGGTTGATGAAGTTCCAATGAGTTTATCATCAATAGCAATCAACAATTTATCCAGTGTAACCGTTGCAAAAATAGGAGATGCTACCAACAAGTTACACTCTATGACACTTGGAGACAGATTTGGGATAAGAGGACCTTATGGAAATGGCTTCAAAATCATAGATGGAAAAGCATTGATAGTTGGTGGTGGAATTGGCCTTGCCCCACTGATGCCTCTAACAAAAGCATTGATCGAAATGGGAGTTGAATTCACTTTGATCGCAGGAGCGAAAACAAAGACAACGCTTCCATTTAAAGATACAATTAACACACTCCAAAAAAACCATGAAGTCTGTGTAACCACAGATGATGGGAGCTATGGGACGTGTGGAACTACAATAGATCTTATCGAGGATTACTTAACTAAGAGGAGGTTTGATATGGTCTATACTTGTGGTCCTGAAGATATGATGTGGAAGGTTTTGCAAATTGCAGAAAAATGTAAGACGTTAGTTCAGGCTAGCTTAGGGCGGTACATAAAATGTGGGTTAGGATTATGTGGCCACTGTGTTATTGATCCTCTTGGCTTAAGAATATGTAAGGATGGTCCGGTCTTCTCTAGTGAGGTCTTGAGGAAGACAACGGATTTCGGGAGATATATGAGAAACCCTGACGGTAGGAAGATTCCAATCGGAAAGGTTTAAACATTTAAATAGTCAACTAGAGATGCTTTTTAGAGGTGTCAGATTATGCCAACTCATGGTTCCTTAACAAAAGCTGGAAAGGTTAGGGACCAAACACCAAGAATTGAATCGCAAGGTAGGAAGAGCCAAATTCCAAGGATTAGAAATAGAAGGAACTATGTTAAACTAATTTCTAATCAAGACAAGTTTGGTAGAAACCGCCGGGGCCGGCGCAGGCGCCGGCGTTAACTTTACGGTTTTAGTTCCCGCCTTTATTTTGCGCTTTTCTATAGTGGTAGGGAGCCCAATGCAGGATGCGCTTTGCAAGGAAATAATTCAGAAGCTTAAGAGAGAGAAGAACGTAAATAAGAAGAGATTGAACCAGATTAAGATTGAGGTCGCAAAAAAATACAAGAAAAGTACGCCTAGCAACTCAAAAATAATTGAATGTTTAAAACCTGAAGAAAATGAAAGGCTTCTCCCAATACTGAAAAGGAAGCCTGTCAGAAGTATAAGTGGCGTTACTATCGTAGCAGTTATGTCACGGCCTTATCCCTGTCCCAAAGATTCTCCTTGCGCTTATTGTCCCGGAGGCCCAACTTCTGGCGTGCCACAGAGTTATACAGGTTTTGAACCAGCCACCATGAGAGGGATCCAAAACCGTTTCGATCCTTATGAACAAGTGCGTAGCCGTATTGAACAGTATAAAGCAATTGGGCACACTGTAGATAAAGTAGAGCTGATTATAATGGGAGGAACTTTTCCAGCAGTTCCTCTTGATTACCAGCAATCTTTTGTACAAAGATGTCTCGATGCAATGACTGAAAAGAAATCAGAAACACTCGAAAACGCAAAAAAATACGCTGAATTTAGTCCAATAAGAAATGTGGGTATAACAGTTGAGACCAGACCTGATGTTTCAAAACAAGAAGACGTAGATCACATGCTTTCGCTCGGTGTTACCCGTGTTGAGATCGGTGTTCAAACAATTTATAATGACATCTATAAGCTTGTTAATCGAGGCCACAAAGTAAAAGATGTTATTGAGGCTACTAGAGTACTAAAAGACTCTGGCTTGAAGGTCTGTTACCACATGATGCCTGGGCTTCCCAGCTCAAATTTTAAAATAGATCTGAAAGCTTTCCAACAAATCTTTGAGAACCCAGCTTTCAAACCTGACATGCTAAAGATCTACCCCTGTCTCGTAATAAAAGGAACTAAAGTCCACGACATGTGGTTGAAAGGGAGATACAACCCTTACACAACCGAGGAGGCAGCTGAACTTATAGCTGAAATAAAAAAAGCGCTTCCTTCATGGGTTAGAATAATGCGTATCCAAAGAGATATACCTGCAGGGTTGATTGTAGCTGGAGTGAAAAAAAGCAATCTACGACAACTTGTCCTAAAAAAACTGAAGGATCAAGGATTCACATGTAACTGCATACGGTGTAGAGAAGTAGGTCACAGAATGATAAAAGATAAAGTAATTCCAGACCCAGAAAACATCAAAATATGCAAGCAAGAATATGACGCTTCAGAGGGAACAGAACTCTTTATTTCAGCAGAGGATCAAATTAACAACATTCTAATTGGATATATCAGACTTCGAATTCCATCGGAGAGAGCACATAGACCAGAGATCAATTATGTAAAATCTTCCATTGTTCGAGAGCTTCATGTTTATGGAAACCTAGTTCCAGTTGGAAAACACTATGAAAAAGCTTGGCAACACAAAGGTTACGGAACTCTTCTTTTATCAGAGGCAGAACGTATCTCTTTAGAAAAATTTGATTGTGAAAAAATATTGGTTACAAGTGCGCTTGGAACAAAAGAATATTATAAACGTACGGGATACGATTATGATGGACCTTATGTCTCGAAGCTTCTCTGAAATATTCGCAGTAATTTTTTCTTGAAGTTTCAAGATATAACTTTTTGATGTTGATAAATGGTTGAAAGTTAAGTGAACTTCTAAAAATGTTAAAAACTTATGCTGTGAAGCTAAGTATTACAGTATTTCACAACATTCATTGTGTAGATGGGTGAATAATATGACCGAGGAATTGACAGGTTATAAGGAAGAAGCCCTTGCTGCTTTAGAAAGATCTTGTATAAAGATTGGCGACATCATAAAAATTACAAAGGGCAAAGAAGCCTTTGAGGGCGTTTTGATGCCAAGATATGAGTTAGCTGATAATAAGCACATCGTGATCAAATTAGGGAACGGATACAACATAGGTGTAAGAGTGTCACCGAATATCAAGATTGAGAAGTTGGGTGTTGGTTCTAAACCTGCTTTTTCACCTCCTCCTCAGCCAAAAAAGAAGCCAGGGCTTCCTGAGGTAGCGATAGTTGGCACAGGTGGGACCATCGCGAGCAGAGTAGATTACCGAACTGGCGCAGTTCATCCTGCGATGTCTGCAAGTGATCTTTATAGTGTTGTACCAGAGCTTTCTGACATTGCCAGAGTTCACGCTGAAATTCTGTTTAGCTTGTATAGTGAAAACATTTTGACGGAGCATTGGACTAAAAGGGCTAACAGTGTAGCGAAATATTTCAGCATGGGTATGAATGGATTGGTTATTTGCCATGGTACAGACACTATGGCATATACATCCGCTGCGTTGAGTTTTGCTCTTCAAAATCTTCCTGGGCCAGTGGTGTTGGTTGGTTCGCAGCGCTCCAGCGATCGCCCGAGCTCCGATGCGTCTTTAAATTTGGTCAATGCTGTAAAGGTTGCGAGTGGTGCACCCTTTGCTGAAGTTGTTGTTTGCATGCATGATTCTACTTCGGATAGAATAACTTCGGTGCATCGTGGAACTAAAGTTAGGAAATGTCACACAAGTAGAAGGGATGCTTTCAGATCTATTACCGTTAACCCTATTGCAAAAGTGAAGATGAGCAACATCATAATGTTAACTGAGGATTTCAGAGAACGGGATACAAGGAGTAAATTAGTCCTCAAGCCAGATTTCTGCGATAAGGTTGCTCTAGTAAAGTTTCATCCTGGTTTAGATCCTGAAGTGTTGAAGTGGTATCTTAGTAAGGGTTTCAAAGGAATAGTCTTAGAAGGTACAGGTCTAGGACATGTTGG
>JAUVYS010000059.1 GCA_030602965.1 Candidatus Bathyarchaeota archaeon
ATTACCACTGAGGAAGGACTATCCAAGGGAGAAATAAAATCACGAGAAATCGGATGGGAAATAGCGCAATTCTTTATGAAGTATATCCCAGGCTTTGAGAAGTCATACATGCAGGACTCTGCGCCACACTTAGGTCTAAGAGAGTCAAGAAGAGTCATAGGTGAATACGTAGTTCAAACTGAGGACATCGCTGTAGGTAGAAGGTTCGATGACGACATCGTGAAAAGTACTGTCTGGGAGCATCCAGAAGACTTCTTCTATCTGCCTTACAGATGTATAGTTCCAAAAAAGATAGACAACCTTTTCGCAAGTGGAAGAAATGTTTCCCTTACACACAGAGCCTTCAATGATCACGTTTCCCCCCGAGATGAAGCTACATGCATGGTTCTTGGACAAGCAGCAGGCATCGCAGCAATACTTTGCATAAGAAATGACGTTACGCCTAGAAATCTTGATGTGCAACTTCTCCAGAAAAATTTAGTCACTCAAGATTTTCCAAAGGATATAATTCATAAACCAGACATTGCTTCATTACGAGGAAAAAATGCGTCATAATCTCCTCTTTTTTTATAAAGATTAGATTGGGTGAAAGCGTTTTACTATTCGCTCATTTCTAAAACGAGTTCAGTGAACTCTTTCAAGTCATCAACTAGTGCGTCAGAATTTTTTACTAATGGTTCGTAACGATTTTTAATTACATCGGATATGCGTCTATCTCTCTGAGATCTTAACCACTTTTCAAAGTTGGGCCTCAAGCCCACAGCAAACACCCCAGCTTTTCTTGAAGCAATGACGTCTCTATCTAAATCACCTATCGATATTGCTTCTTCAGGTTTACATCCCAACTCTTTTAAACAAAGATTTATTTGATCTGGATGTGGCTTCATTCTTCCTGGAGATTCCCGTGTAACAATTGAATCGAAAAATCCTTGCAGATTGAATTTTTTAAAAGTTTGGTCGATAGACTTTTTTGATTGCCCAGTAACTAAACCTATTTTTAACCCATTTTTTCTAATTGTATTTAAAGAGTGCTTTGCAAACAGCAATAATTTAGCGTCTTTAACTCCTGCAACCTCATGATCCTCAAAAATTTTTGAAACCTTTTTATGAATATTGTCTGCTTTCTCTTTACCGAATTTTAAAATCATGTAATCATAAACTTTAACTAATTTTCCGGCAACCCCGGGAATGTTGGAAAAAACTTCTTCAGGAATTCCATGAGCTAAATATTCGTTGACTATCTCTTTTATTGTCGATTTCCAATCAACCGCTAATGTACCTAATGTTCCATAGAAATCAAAAATTACACATTTTAACATTTTATAAATCTCGACTTAAATTTGGTTTATCGTTTTAAGCTTTTCAACGTATAAACTCTTTTGAATATTAAACATATAACAGAGCTAAAAAAAAGGAAGGGGGAAAGTTAGTTAATTTTGTAGTTATGATATGTTTCGGAACGGTAATAGGAGATATAGCAAGATGCAATGAATAACTGATTGGTCAAGGTTTCCTCCGACAGAGCCAGCTAATATTTGAGATTTTAATGTTTCAGGATATATGTTGTAAGCTAATGCAGCAGCCCAGACACCTATTATCCCAGTCACTATTCCAATGAGCAGTACAGTCTTCCATCCGCCTCTTTTGTCCGCGTAAACGCCAATAGTTGCACCATCAAAGAAGAGGAATGCTTGAGGCATCGCAATAACAGGAAATCCCGTTAAAGCCAGGATTATGGTTCCGGTTACCTGTCCAACAAGATGAGACAGGAATCCAAGAGTGACAGCTTGAGGGCCAAATGGATACATAGTAGGACAATCGTAAGCAGGTATTGCCCCTGGAACAATTCTCTCTCTAAATCCTTCGAATGCTACGGTGAGTTCACCTATCTGGATCCGCACACCAAAGAGAACCACTGTAAGACCGCATGTAAAATCAAGAGCATTTTTTAATAGCCACATTGGCTCCCATGTACCAGCAGCATAACCTGCAAGTCTTACAGGACCAGCTAAGAATCCTAAGATTGCCCACATAATCAGCAAGATAACAAAGTTGAGAATTGTATTATCTGACAAAATTGATAACCAACCAGGGAATTCAATTTTCTCAGAACTCTCTTTATCAGCGTCGCCAATATATGGACCAAGGTACCCAGCTGCAATCTCACCAATATATTGGCAATGACCCAGCGTATATGCCCCACCAGGAACCCACTCTTTATCCCATTGATTAACAATAGCTGGACCAATAGTCCAATATGCTGTAACTAATGGTGTGATAATTAGGATTAACGTGAATGGATCTTGAATAACCGTGCTGAACACGAAAGCAAAGCCATAGCAGGGTCCTGGCATCATATTTCCGACAATATACACGTATTTCCATCGAGTGAATCTAGCAACTAAGAGCTGAAGGAGAAAAGCAGATATCAGAACAATTGAACCGACAAATGTAAATGGTATTGGATCTATAATATGGTATAAAGGACCTGATGTGCCAGTGCCTATTCCGGTTACTCCCAAAACATCGTTTACAACCGTAGCCATTTTAATGATCGGTGGAACCATACCACCGACTCCCAGAAAGAGTATGATGAAACCGAACATTGTTTTCATAGTACTAGTAAAGACTTCAGGTATCGCCTTCTTCAACAGGATCATTCCCACCATGGTCACGAGACCCATTATGATGTATGGCTGTGTCAGTACTTGATTAATGAAGAATAGTAGAAGATCTAATACACTTGTTTCCATTTTTTTTTCCACCTTTTTTATTTTTACTATAACTGGGTTATACAAGAATAGTTTTAAAGCTTTCGACGTCTTGTGAAAAAGCCGGATTTGAGAAGATCAGTATTTTTGAATTATCGAAAGATTTAAAGGAGCGCTAATACAAAATGTTTTCATTATTTATAGTTAGCATCGAATAGGGAAAAAAAATGATAGAAGTATGGTGTATTTGCTTGTGCGGTTTAGGATCAGGCACACTTTTAAAACTAACTACCTCAAAGGCTCTTGACAAATTAGGGGTAAAAGGGCGCATCACAGTTTATGGAGTGACGGATATTCCAGGCGGGGGATATCTTCCCGACATAGTCTTAACTCAACAAGAGATCTACAAAAATTTGAAACAAAGACCAGCATACCAACCATTATTTGAAAAAAAACCAAACAGGATTGTCGTTACAAGTGATTTCGTTGATGTAGATAAAATTGCAGCAATTCTAAAACCAGTCATAAGAGCTGTAGAGAAAGAGCAAGAGAAAGAGAAAAAGAAAAAATAACTGCAAAATTCCCTTTTTTATTTCTGATTTATTTAATCCTTCAACATATAGTTTATATTCAATCTGCATCGAAAACAGAAACTCCGAATAAATGTTTGATTGCAGATATCTGTACAGAAAAAGTAGGCGTTTAGAATGTCATTGATAAGAAAGTACATCTTTGAATTCTATTATGATCCAAATGTTACCACTTCTCAGAAGATCAAATGCGATATTAAAAGGGTATTAGAACTTCTTGATAAAATCTCGAAAACGGAAAAAAAATGGAAAATGACACGATCAGAAAGACCTACCCTTGCGATTTCATCATCCACTTATGATTGGAAGTATGAGACAAAACTACGGGATACTAGCAAGTTATCAAAAGATGCACTCAAGCGTATATACTTCACGAAAGCAGCTGTAACGGCGATGATGAAGAAATACGATGTTAAGACTGTGTTTGGAACCGAAGAAAAAGAAGCAGATTTCTTTGGAAAAGAAGTCCCAGCATTATTAATCTATAAAGATTCAAACTTTGGATACCCACGAGATGTCATCCCACGCATTGAGAAAAATAAACTTGTAGTAATAGAGGAATATTTATCTGAACAATTAAAATAGTTTAAACATTATTTTTTTCCAAGGTTTTTTGAAGTTCTTTGAAAACATTCTTTATGTTCATTCTATCTTTAAGAAGTGAAAAAAACGTCGCCATTCCAGGAACTTGTAAACTTTCAGAAAGAATATGAATTTTTGTTTTTCCTCGACCTTCAGTTTTAACTTTTATTGTAATTCGTTCGCCCCAAGAGAGTGCTGAAGTTCCAGCTCTCGATATTATTATACCTAACCGTTTATCAAATGTTTCAATTTTCCAATTGAATTTCTCACATATTGCGGGTAACGCTTCAATAATTACACTACGCTTATAAGGTAAAACAGATTCCTCTTCTTTTTTAAACTGCATCTGTTCTCACTTGAAAGTTACTTCCAAAAACACATTTTTAATTTATCTCGCCTTTTTTTATTAAAAAGATTTAATATCATTTGAATATCTTCATCAGAATATTTCTCTGAGGGAAGTGAAGGAAATTTTTCATTGAATAAGCTTTTACCCTCTTTTATGAAATCGTAACTGAGAATTCGATAGAAGTCTCGTTTTAGTGAACGAATTAAATGTTCATGCGGAGCTGATCCTAAATTTAAATCATCGCATAAAATTTTAAATCGAAGTATATCCGACATAAGTTCAACTTTTATTTGCTCACTTGAATTTGAAAAATATTTTCGGAATTCTTTGTCTGATTTTCTTTGAATGGTCAATAACATTTTTTTATGATTTTTTAAAAAATTTACAAAATCCTTTTTAAAATAATGAAGGTCAATCAAATTAGTATTATACTCATTAAGAGTATAATAAAAAAACCAGTCATGACCTTTAATCTTGATTTCAGGTATAATATGAGGAAAGCCCATTGAGTAATGTTTTGCATGTGAAACAGAATGATTCAACACGTTTTGTTGAATACTTTCTTTTTTGTTAAATGTTAGCTCTGAACCAATTATTTTATTGTATCTGACTAAAACTCTTCCACTTTCTGAAGAATCTTTAGCAAAAGTTATTTTAAAAATATACTTGTATGGGATGTTTAACTTTTTCTTTAAATCCCTTACAGATCGCCTAATTTGCGAAGGATCAATACTTTTTTTCAAATAATCATCACATCGATAAAACTAACAATTACTTTAAAAAGTTTCATAGGGCTTCATAAATATATGATGCTTAATATTTCATTGTTTTATTAATATCTTTGACTGAGGAGATAAAAAAATGGTAGACTCAGATAAAAGTTCTAATCGTCCACTTTCTTTTTTATGTAGGTTGTTTGGACATAATTATGACAAATATCATGCGACAAAAGAAGAGAAAAAAGCTGGTTTCGCAACATGTATTTGTAAAAGATGTGGACACAGATTAGTTTCAAAAATCACACTTAATACTGATGGAACTTATAAAATGGATCCTAATCCTACTGACATATTCTAGGAAACTTTTCTAAGAAAACATTAAAATATGAAAAAACAATTAGGGAATGAAATATCATTTTTACTGTGACTGAAAATGGAAAAATTTTTGTTAGCAAAGATGACTTGGCAGGAAGTTGCAGAGAGGCTTAAAAAAGGCTATAACATTGCTATTGTTCCTGTAGGGGCTTTGGAACAGCATGGCCCAATGTTGCCTCTTGATACTGACACACATAATGTTTATCATTTAGTGCTTAAAGCAGTTGAGAAGGTTGTTGAAGAAGTCAAACCAATAGTTGTTCCTCCACTGTGGTGTAGTTATTCTTGGCATTTTATGGATTTTCCAGGAACAATCACATTAAAAGAAGAAACATTTACCAAAGTCCTCGTCGAAGTTTGTAAAAGCATGATTCATCATGGATTTAAGAAAATTGTCATTGTTCCAGGACATGGAGGAATATCTGGAGCTTTACATACTGCCAGATACAAATTAAAAGAACAAACTGATGCTTTTGTTGTAGTAGCAAATTTTGGAACATTCCTACCGTCTAAAATAGGTAAAGATCTTTTTAAACCGCCAATCCATCATGCTGGCGAGGCGGAAACAGCTGTATCGCTTGCTCTTGGAAATGAAGTTCATATGGACAGAGCTGTTGATGAAATACCTAAGGGACCACTTCCAAAATATATTAAGTTTGATTACACTCAACCACCTCCAAAAGTATCATTTCCACTTAGAATGAAGGAATGGACAAAGTCGGGTTCGTGGGGTTATCCTTCTAGAGCATCAAAAGAGAACGGTGAAAAATATGTTGAAGCTGTGACCAATGGCTTTGCTACATTTCTTAAAGAACTAAAGGCAGTTGACTGGAGAGAAACATTGGAAAAAAAATACAATTATTTTGAATGATTATCAATCATTTGTATTTATTGAAGATAATTAACATTATATTGATTTCTTTGTTGAAGTAGACTTAATGCATAAGTATGCGTTTTCCCAGTTGAATTTATAAAAAGGGGCTTTATTTCCAAGTTCTTCAAATAAGTCATTTATATTTCTAAAAAAAGATTTCATAATATGGTTGAGTATAGTTTTTTGATCGAATTTGTTACCTATTCCTACATAAGGGATAATATAATATCCACTATACTTCTTGACTTTAAATCCAAAGCGATTCAATTTTTTTAAAAAGAGTTGCGGAGGATATAATCTGATCTGGTGCGTCGAAACAAAAAAATTATTTAGCGTATTTGGATTACGAGCTGTTATTATAAGTAATCCTCTTCTCTTTAAAACTCTGGATATTTCTTCCAGAAATAAATTAACATTATTAATTCTTTCAATTACATTGACACAAATAATAAAATCAAGAACCTCTTTCTGAAATGGTAAATGTGTACAATCTCCTCTTACACCTTTAGCTTCAATATTCGTATTAATGCGTAGATTCAATGAAGTTGTTTTTACAAATAATTCATTAATATCTAGTGCTATTATGTCGGTAGCACCCTTAGAAGCGACTGATAATGAGTAATATCCACCACCACATCCTAAATCAAGGATTTTTTTATGTTTGAAGGAGTTTGGTAAAAGTTTAACAATAGATTTAATTTTGCTCTTCATGTATTCTTCTTCAATTTTTTTCATATATTCATTTAATATTTCAAATGGAGTCGCACTTCGTTTATAATCAGGCTCCATACAGAAATCCTCATGATAATAATTCAATAAATTGATTAGATTTAGATTGTTAATTTAAAATATGATAATGTTAATTTCTATCTTTTAGATTTAAAGAGTGTCGAAAAAATTTTTCTCTATTTTATATAACATATTCATTATAATCTTGTTACAAAACTTTGGTTGATTTCAATGCATCAAAAAGATCAAGTTCAGACAATAAATGGGTTTATTGATTCCAGTAATCTAGGAATAACATATACTCATGTACATTTAACAGGTCATCTCCCAAAATGGTTGAAACCTTCGAGATGGCCAGGTTTAACGTATTTTCAGGTCGATCCAGATATTGGTTTGCCTGAGCCTGAAAAGATGGTTCAGGAAG
>JAUVYS010000095.1 GCA_030602965.1 Candidatus Bathyarchaeota archaeon
CAGAAACCCGCGTTAAAGACGCCAATAACGCTGGAGCAGAGATATTGGCAGTAGCGTGTCCATTCTGCCTATTAACCTTTGAGGACGCTGTTAAAACAACAGGACTTGAAGAAAAAATCAAAATCATGGATGTAGTAGAACTATTAATACCTGCGTTATAACAAAAATTGAGTTATGTGCACAGAGGACTATTCTATGATTCTGCCACCTTGAAAATCGATCGCTGAATTAATGATTCTATTTTTGGGTAAATACTTCCTAAAGACATCATAAACTGTATCAGCTTTTTCCGTTGTGGTTATAGCGTGTACTGATTCACCTAACATGTTTTGAGTCGCCCCGATAGCACCTGCTTCTTCCGCCTCTAAGATAAGTTGTTTAACTCTGTCAGACATAAGACCGAGATTAAAAGCAAAATCTTTACAGGCGTCCAGAAAGTTATGTAAGTTTGGATCGCGAAGTATCCTGTTCATTGTCTTTACCCCTAGTTTATTAACAATCATTTTCCACTTGGGCGAGAGAATGATCTCACTCTTCTCCATTGGTTTGAATGCACCTGCAACTATTTTCAGGTTGGGCGGTATAGGAATGCGGTCAACCAATCCTATGCCCGCTGCTCCACTCTTCACGATCAAAACTAACCCTCCAACCATTAATCCCTCCACCGTGCCAAGGCCTGTGTGACAAACAACATCTGCTACATGAGCCATCTTCCCAATATGGTTGTAAGTGAGATTCAGCCCTAGAGTTTGAGATAATGCTAGCCCACAGGAATATGCACCGGCAGCACTGGTTCCAAACCCTGATCCAATTGGAAGCGCAACTGAGTGCCTGACCTCTATAGAATAGTTATCTTTGGTTTGTTTGAGAAGAAGTTTGACCATGGTTTCTGTGGTCTTTGCTTCCACATTCTCTCCATCTATGTAGATCTTGATCTTTGTTTCCCCTGACAGTTTCGCACTAGTCTCTGTAGTAACACCATCTGCAGTACCGAATCCTCCACCTCGTGATCCTATTCTCGCTGGATCTTTGATTGGTGAACCATCTTCTTCTTGATCACATATCTCGAAAAAACTTGAGATGCCTCCAGGAGAGAAGGCTCTGCTCGTTGAGTGCTTCATATGAAAAACATCAACGCTTTTTATTTGGTTTTAGCCTTGGAAATGCCATGTAACAAGCCTTCAGAATTGGTGGTACAAGTGTGACGAGAAATGGAATCTCAGTTGCGTATGTCCAGATGAACCATAGGAAACTGGCTTGAAAAGGCAACGATGTTTCTCCTGATGGTAAAATGAAGAATTGACTGAAAACCCATATCCCTAAACCGATAATAGCACTCCCGACACTAAGACCGATAATTGATCCAATTCCGACACTTCTCCAGTCTGGCCAAATGTAATTGATGACTAAGGCTAAAACAACACTGAAGATGCAAATCATGATGAATAGGTATGAAGTGAAGGAGTTGAGATAGCCTTGAGTAAGAAGCCAAAATGAAATAAGGGCAAGTATAAGGCCAAAAACGCCACTGGTCAATATGAATGGTTCTTTAAGGTTTTTTTGTCCTATGTAACCAACCAAATAAAATGCGACAAAGTTTGACGTAACGCCTACAAGAAGACTGAGTAGAGCGTTTCCATGAATTAGCATGTCACTTATGAATATACCGATGGCTGCACCCACTCCTCCCACCATAGGACCGAAAAGGTTTGCGAAGACAGCAGGGATTATAACTGCAGGCCAGAATCTTACAACTCCTATGATAGGAGTGAATACACCAAGATAAGTAAGATATCCGAAGCCAGCATACAAGGCAGCGTTTAAACTAGTTGCTATGAGATCCTGCGATTTCATGCATAAAATATTGATCGAATGAAAATATAAGTGAAATGTGTAAATAGAATTTTCTCTCATGTGCGAAGTTGTTTAGAAGCAGCAGCAGCGCCTCTTTTTTAGATCTTGAGGGCACATTCTATCTAGGTCCACGATGCAGTAGATGGGTGCTCGATAACCGTATTCGCATGTTCCACTTGACAATATCTTTACTGTTCCTCTTTGAACTTCCAAATTGAATCAACTTTTTGGGGCGTATATTTAGGCGGATAGTTCACTCCATCTTTTCAGGTTCAATTTTCTAAGTTTTTTAAAGAGGCTTCCGAAATCTATTACTTCGTTTAATGAACCATTTTGTAGCATGGAAGGTCTAGGTTGCCTGACAATTAACTCATCGAGTAGATAGTTCATTGCAAGCTGAACCGCCTCTTCCGGTGGTTCGAGAACAACGACATCCTTGGGAATAACATCTTCCTCATCCACCAAGGACTTGAGTTGAGTGAAATAGTCCAGTATAGTAAGGTTACTGCCAATCTTTATAGCGTTATCGATCTGCCTTGTCCCAAAGTTCAAGCGAATCGTGTTTAGGTTTCCAACCTCTTTTAGGAACATGACGTACTCGTTGCAGATGCTCTTCACTCTTTCATAGTCTTCTTCTGGCCACAAGATATTTGGGTTAGGATAACCATCTATGACCTGTCTATTGGAGGCAATCTCGTAGAGGAGACAGAGAAACAGCCGAATTTTCCAGACCTCTTTCTCGTCCATTTTGAGAGAGCGATCTTGGTAGAATTCATGTACTTTGTCATCATAGACATAGGCTCTAAGGATGAGTCTGGATAATATTGCTCTAATGTCTGAGTCGAAGGAGAGTATGCCCTGGGATTTATTATAATTTATATTAAAATTGACTATGAAGCATCCCTTGAAATGATATTCTGGGACACTTATTCCACTCTTCAGAGCCCATCTGATCTTCTCCCCCTCAAATATTCTTTTCTGAAGTGTCTTAAGTTCAGGTGAGAGACGTAGCCATTTGGTGTATTCGTCGTTGAGGTAGATGAAGTTGTAACCGCTGTGTTCTTCGATGTAGCTTCTGAATATAAATGAGGGGCCTGTGACATCCTCTATTCCATCTCGGATGAAGGGGATGCCACAGGGCTCAACTCTTGGGTCGGCGGAACCGCAGAGGAGGTTTCTTGTAACGAAGCTTTTTCCCGAGTTTTGATCTCCTGCGTTTGCGATGTTTATACGGCTGTTAAGGATTTTGTCGGGCGTCTCTATTCTCACATTGTTTACCGCGGGGATTGTAGCTAATGTCAATAAGACTTCAGCGAATGGGTAAATGTCGAGTGTGCAGCTATAACCCGCATATCGTTTAGCATAGAGTATTAGATCTTTTAATCCTATCCTTGAAAGTTCTTCGATGTTTTCTTTTGCTTCTTCGAGTCGTTCTTTGTGTACTTCTCTCTTCTTTGATACGAATTCGAGTTCATCTAGAAGATTTTGGCCCTCAGACCTCATGGTTCCGTTTGTTGTGAGGCATGATGTTAAGACTCTTTCTATTTGTAGTTGAAGGTTGACTTCGAGTTTTGTGTGTGTGATTTGGTTGATCTTGGTTCTTACCGTAAATTCTTTGATTTTGGTCTGGATTTCTTCGTATTCTATCTGCGCTATCTCTTTTCCTATCTTGGTCGTTTGATAATATCCTCTTTTCTTCTTTGTGACCAGACCTTTAATTCTAAGTCTGTTAAGGACGTCAATCAGAGCTTCTTCCGTACTGTTATACGGATTTTCTGGGTGAGCCCTTAATTCACTTAGTTTAGTAGAGCCCATTTGTCCAAGTAGCTGAAGCATTTGATGTTGTTGAGGCGAGATTTTCATAGACGGTTCACTTGAGATGTGACAACAGTTTTGCAGTGAATGACTTCAAGGAGGCTTTCGGCTGCCTTTATTCTTGGGAGGGTATTGTTAGTCTTCACATCAGCACTACAGTATATTTTTATACTGTGGTATAATAATAAACTCAGATAAATATATAAACCTTTTCACACATAACAGGAACGATAAACATTGACTCGTACAAGAACCTTTGAAAAAAGCATCGGGAGTAAAGGGTTCCTAGACATCCTGTATCTCCTTAAAGAGACGCCTCAATCCTTCACGGAACTAACAATAAAACTTCGTTACAGCAGAGCCACGATATCTACAAGATTAAGCGAAGCTCTAAAATTGAAACTTATTGAGCCAAAATGGATAGTGAAAGGTAGAATGAGGGTCAGATGGAAGTATCAGCTCTCAGAAGACGGTGAAAAACTTCTCGAGACTCTTGGCGATGAAGATTTCTTGAAAGCTCAACAAACAATCAGACGTGTAAAAGAAAAAGCAATAAAGGCGGTAGAAAAGGGAAAAGTCATCTCTTCATGATTTCCGCTGTAACCCCATTTATACGGATCTCTTTAATCTTGTCCTTATGTTGATAGTGAAACACGTACACCGGCAGAAACACAGTTTGTAATTTTGTCACTTCAAAATGATTCTCTAGAATGCTTTGGAAAGCTGTTGGAGGGCGAACGATCCTCTCCCGAAGCCTATTGACGATTCCGGTCTTTGACTCAGCTGATCTTGAGACGTCGCATTTTAAACCCTTAACATTAAGATTGCTGATGTGTTTAATCTTTGACATTCTAGGACTGGCCAACATGAAGCTTTTGAAGACGGCTTCTCTTCTGCCAAACATATCCAAAAACAACGATCCTTCTTGATAATAATGCACTAGTTCAGTGACATCGCCACTGAGAACAATGTGTCTTGGAGAAGACTTAATGTCTTCACTCGCCTTCACCTTTGAGATAAGCGTTGGCCCATTGAATGGTTTGCCTTGGATGTGAACGTCTCTAATCTTTCCACCTAGATGAACAGCCACCACATCCTCATTAACTGGAATATTATACGTTGTCCCCCTGAAGTAGAAGCACATGTGATAGCCACTGATTATCCAGTAGGGAAACCAACAAAGCATCTTGCCAATTAATTCAACATCTTCCTTTTGTGGCTTCCCAAGCAAACCGTAAAAACGTGGAAAAAGTTTAGTCTTACTTAACTCAGATACATTCAAAGCGTCATCTAAAGGGATGTGTTTAAGTTCAATAAGTTCCTCTTTGATTCCCTCAGGACTCCATCCATTGCCAGCTTGAGCTTCCTCGAAGCCAGTCCTAGAGACCTTGTAGAATTCAGAGACCTCTTCAGCACTCTTCGTCATTTCAAGATATTTTTGAAGGCGATCAGAGAGATCTTCAGACATGTCCCTTTAACATCCATTAGAGAAGCATGATTCAAATACGAAAGGAATGTATATAGCCCTTTTGTTCAAAATTTCCTGAACATTTAAAAAAAATCTTTTCCACTTTAAAAAAATTTATGAAGTTGAAATTATAATGATAAAATTTTTAGGTGAGAAAGGAACGTGAAGGATAAGAGGTTTTCAAATGATGTCAACCATTAAAACTCCAATTATAATTGTCAATTTCAAGACCTATGAAAAGGGTACAGGAAAAGCAGCTGTGAGACTTGCAGAGATCGCTGACGAAGTAAGTA
>JAUVYS010000023.1 GCA_030602965.1 Candidatus Bathyarchaeota archaeon
CATGAAGGTGTTCCGACAGCGAAATGTGAATACTGTGGAAGAAGCTTCCAAGTCACGGAGGACCCAACCTGGTGACAAAAAAACAGGTAATATTCTTCTCCCTTTTTTTACTGGTTTCTTCTCTGATTTTTTCTAATTACGGATTAAAAATACATACCCAAGACATTCAGTATCACGTTGATAAGGAGTGGGCTAAAATTTGGGTAAACACCAATGATGGATCAATAGACTTGTTTTATGACATCACAATATCATGTGATCAAGGGAGCTTCAGCACAATTACAATAGGGATGCCAAATCGTTATTTTAATGTTGGTTGGGTCAGAGATCAGCTTGGTAGTAGCCTTAATTATGAGGACATTAGTTCCGAAGATTATAGTGGTATTAAGGTCTTTCTTGATCAGTCTGTTTTTTCTGGTGAAGACGCCACAGTAACTCTTCTTGTAAGGGTTGATGAGATGGTTTGGGAGCACAATGAAACCTATGTCGGTTTAGCTTTCATACCAACATGGTGGGATGCTCAAATAACTGATTTGAGAGTGACAATTGTTTTACCGGAAGGTGTGAAAGAAAATGAGTTTGGATGTAAACCTGATCCATGTGATAATTACTTTTTTGATCCCTCTGAGGAAAATAAACTTGTACTTTATTGGGAACGTTATAACCTTTCACCGAATACAAAGATAGAGTTTGGCGCATCGTTTCCCAAGGAATATGTTACATTCTATAATATTGAAGAAGCTTTTCCATTCTGGATCTTGATTGTGGTTATAGGATCAATATTTCTCATAGTTTTGATTGTTGTATTTTTTGTAATAAGACGCAGAAGATTTCCATACGAGAAGCCAAAGCTTAGTGTTGAAGCACTTGGTCCAAGAAGAGGACTTACAGCTGTTGAAGCTGGCATGGTATTAGATTTGAAGCCAATGAAGATTTTAACTATGATGCTCTTTGGTGTTCTCCTTAAAAAAGCTGTTTGGGTTGAAACAGTTAAACCCAGATTCAAACTCAGAGTATTCAGAGAGAACAAGCCAGAGTTACGTTCATATGAGAAAGAATTTGTAAAAGCAATAAAACCTGGAGGTCTTCTTGATGAAAGAAAACTCGCCAAAACATTCGCAAACTTGAGAAATGAAGTTGATGTAAAGTTACGAGGTTACAGCAGGCAAGACACAGTAAATTACTACAAATCGATTGTTGAGAAAGCATGGAACCAAGTGACGCAAGCAGATACTCCTCAACTGAAAGCTGGGAATTTTGATGAGAATCTCCTTTGGCTCATCTCAGATGAAGATTATGAGGAGAAGATCAAAAGTGTCTTTGATCCAACATCCACAATTCTTCTTAGACCCAGTTGGCACTGGTATTGGTATGGTTGGCATTTCCCAACCCATCCAGGTTCAAAGACAACAGATATAGATGTTATGCCTGCTGTTGAGTTTGCGGATTCCGTTGTATCGATGTTTGAACAGACTTCCAGTCGTTTAGTTGCAGACATAGATAAATTTGTGAATAAACTGATTCCACAACAAACAAGGCAGACAGCAAAACCGATTCATCACAGAGCAACATGTGCTTGTGCTTGCGCTTCTTGTGCATGTGCATGTGCATGTGTCTCATGTGCGTGTGCTTGTGCAGGTGGAGGGGTGGGTAGATGAGCAATAGAGAAAAACGTCAAGAAATAAAAAGAGGTGAACAGGGATTTTACCATTATAGAGGAGTAGATGAATGGACGGGTCTTAGATTACATCTTAGAATTGAGAACGATAAGAGTGGTGTCCTCGTTATAAACGCATCCAGAGTGCTCTTCCTCAACAGATCTGCAACAGAATATGCCCGCTTATTTATTGAAGGTAAAAAAGCAAAAGAGGTTGCGGAGGAAATCTCGAAAAAATTCAACGTCGATATTAATACAGCTTTACAGGATTATGAGGATACAATCTACAAAATTACTACAATGGCAAAAACAGAGGACATATGTCCTGTCTCATATCTTGGTTTTGAAAAGTTAGAACCATTTGAGAAGAAATTATCTGCCCCTTTGAGAATGGATCTTGCTTTAACCTACAAATGTAACAATGCGTGCTTACATTGTTATGTTGAAGAAGAACGTAAAGTTGAAGAACTCACAACTGAGCAGTGGAAGAGAGTAATTGATAAACTTGGTGAGATAGGTATACCTCACATAGTGTTTACTGGTGGTGAACCCACACTAAGAGAGGATCTAGTTGAGCTGATAAGATATGCTGAATCCAAGGAGCTTGTAACAGGCTTAGTCACCAATGGAAGAAAATTGAATGACAAAGCCTACGTTGATGAGTTGGTTAAATCTGGTCTGGATCACATCCAGATAACATTGGAATCCCACATTGAAAAGATTCATGACAAAATAACAAAGGAAAAAGGAAGCTGGAAAGAGACTGTTAAAGGAATAAAAAATGCTGTCGCAACTCCGGTATATACAATTACGAACACCACGTTGAACAAACATAATATTAAGAGTATACTTGGAACAGTAAAGTTCGTTCATAGTCTTGGGATAGAGCAGTTTGCTTGTAACGGCATCATTTATTCTGGAAAAGCCCGCAAGATTGCATCTGACTTTGCACTTGATGAGAAGACATTGAAATCGATCTTACCAAAGATTAGAGATGAAGCAGTAAAATTTGGCATGAAGATATTATGGTACACTCCGACACAATATTGCCTGTTGAACCCTCTTGAACTTGAATTAGGAATAAGGTTCTGCAGTGCAGCAAGAATAAACATGTGCATAGAACCAAATGGTGATGTAATACCCTGTCAAAGCTACTATACTCCGCTTGGCAACATGTTAAAGGATAAGTGGGAAAAGATCTGGAATCACCCCGTTTGTCATGAGATTCGTGAAAGAAAATATGCCCCTGAAAAATGCGATGGATGCCCAGACCTAAATGTGTGTGGAGCTGGATGCCCTCTGCAATTAAAAGATGAAAAATATCTTTGTTTAGATGCTACTTCATCAAGTTCAATCTAGTGAGGCTGTAACCAAATAGCTTTTATTTTTTATAACATCTCATATCTATTTGAATAAAAATGAAGAAAAGAGTCAAGTTAACCATTCTTCTATTCGCCATAATCTGTCTAAGTTATGCATTGCAACCTTGGAGAGTTATTCCTTCAGTTCAAGGATTGAATAGTGATACCATATACTCAAAATACTCCCCTAATACACCAACCTTGAATGGCGTGATTGGTGAAGATTGGGAAAATGCCAACGTCTACGTGAGTGTCGGTGACGGTAACATCTTTGATGTCTATTTGATGCACGATGAAGATTTCTTTTACATTGGAATCCGAGCCTCGGATCCAAGTGAAGAAGCTGGAGATATAATAAAGATTTTCTTTGAGGAAGGAGATGATGGAGAACATGGAAGTGGATCAAGTGATTATGTATTAACCAACGATCAGGAAGACTACAAAGCCATTGACGGAGCGGGAATACGATGGGACGGCTTTTGGAGCAGCCCTTACTGGTTGATCTTTCCATCAACCGGTGATCCAGACCAAATAAACTTTGAAGTAGCCATAGACTATCACACAAATCGTTGGGAAGCTGAGTTTAAGATTCCGTTTCAAGGAGTAGAAGGTCAGAATGATAAAAGCGATCTAGCCATTAACAGAGACGATGTGATTGGAATAGTTATCAGTATACAGTATTCAGATTTGACTTATGATTACTATCCAAGCGGTGCTAACGTTTCCGATGCAACTACATGGTTGAATTTCACTTTTGATGATGAAGCACCTACCGTCAGTAATGTTACCTACACGCCAAGTCAACCCGGACCTAGCGAGGCAGTAACAGTTACAGTAGATGTCACTGACTCTGAATCAGGCATAAATAATGTTATGTTATCTTACTCAATTAATGGCGGAGTGACATGGACAGATGTTGCCATGTCCAATACAACATCCTACTCTGGCATAATACCAAAACGAGCAGAAGACACAACTGTACAATTCAAAGTCACAGCTACAGATAACGCGGGATTTACAACTGAATCGGAGATTTCATCTTACACAGTAAAAACATTATTGTTTGGAATAGACCCCCTGATATTCTATGTCATAGTAGGAGTTTTAGCAGTAGCAATAGTCGGAGCGGTAATATTCCTTATAAGAAGTAGAAAACCAGGAGCACCGCCACTGCCGCCTCCAACACCCCTACAACCAATGCCACCTCCAACAACTTCTGCTTACTGTATAGAATGTGGAACAGTTTTAAAACCTGAAGCAGCTTTCTGTCCTAATTGTGGAAAGAAAGTGACCTAGACTCCCCTTTTTTCTCTTTTCATATCCAGAGAATTAGATTAATCTATCCTATTTTCAATTCTTCTTTGTATTTTAAATTGAAATATATTCAATTATAGAAAATAACAAGTAACCTTTTCGCGCGTAGGAGAGTCGAACGAGTACTTTGACGTGTATACTCGAAAGTATTATTAATTATTAATTATTCTATTTGAATGGACGTAGGATGTTTAACCTACCTAGAGATTTCGCGACTCGAAACGTCAGTTTAATCATCATCCTCACAGCAGTCTGTGTTGCCGGAAATTATGCTTTCGCAGGGTTGTTAAACATTAACATTATGGACATCATCGTCTTCACTGCGGGATTTGTCTTTGGACCACTCGTAGGAGCATCAATTGGAGCACTATCCTGGATGATCTATGGCATCATTAATCCCTTCGGCTTTAACTTACCTATCTGGCTAGCAACAATGTTAGGCGAAACTGTGTTTGGAATAGTAGGAGGATGGAGAGGAAAGAGCACTAATAATAATATTGAAAAAAAAATCTTTAAATTCAACATTGAAATGGCTCTTTTAGGCCTTATACTGACCATGATCTACGATTTATTTACAAACATTATTTTTGCTTTCTCATTCGGAGCATCCGTAACCTACGCAATAGTTACCGGTTGGCTCATACCCCCGTGGTTTGGCATCTTACATGAAGCAAGCAACACTCTGCTCTTCTTTTTCGCAGTCCATCCACTGATCAAAGCAATAAAAAGAGCCAAGGGAGGTGAACATAGTGAGTGAAAGCAATAGAATTTGGAAGTTAATTGCAGTAACTTTAGCATTCTCCACAATCATAACAACAGCCATGACTTTATACTACAATCAAGAACTTACATCATTTCAACATGAATATTCATCTCTTCAAGAGGACTGTGAAGGAAAGACAATACGTGTCTCAGTGATTATCGATTATAAAAATGGGACAACTGAAACTTTTGACAACATCGAATTACTTGCAAATGCAAGCGTACTCAAGGCTTTGATAGAGATGGCAAAAGTAGAAGCAACCTGGTGGCCTAGCTTCAACGCATACCTAGTCGATGCAATAAACGGAGTGGCAAGCAACGCCAATAACAATGGAAGATTTTGGGAATACTGGGTAAACGATGAGATTGGGCTCGTATCTGCTGATCAATATTTACTTCAAGATGGTGATCAAATAACTTGGAACTACCAACAATGGTAATTAGATATATCGATCAATCTAAGGTGCGCACACAGGTAATGATTGAGCATTTGAATAATCACCAATATTTGGAATATTCGATCAATACTCAATATTATTAGCCATCTAACTCTTTCCTACTCAAAACACATTTAACTCTAATTAATTGAAGATTTTGATTGTTACCAAAAACTCTATGTCTAAGCTTTTAGAAACTATCTCAATGTGATAATTTATACATCCCACAAACCCCCATTTTTTATACATCTAATAAGATGAATTTAAGATTGGAGGAAAACAACATGATGCCTTTTTCAGATGAAATAATAAATAGAGCTTGGCAAAGAGCACTAAGTAGATGTGAGTGTACACGCCAAACACACAGTCATCTATACATTCGATGCGATAACAAACTTGTTTGGGAAAACCGTGGTAGAGAAGGACAAGGAGCTTGGGAAGCTCATCACAGAACTGAAACTGGAGGAGACCCATATTCAAACTGCGAAATTTTATGCTGGATTTGTCATAAAAAAACCCTCCAGTAACCCTTTTTTTAAGTGATAGAGATTTATTTTCTGGTCTCCCCCCGACTACCATACGGTGCTATGTGGTTACCACACCCTCTTTTTTTAATGCACCTGCTTACACAGGTTATTATTATCGAAATCTTACTTTTTCTTTTTTAGGAGTACTTGTTCTCCCTTTTCCAGTCCAAGTAAATCCACATACTTTACATTTCTTGGGAATCGAATCAAAGTCTATTTTCTTTGATTTACATTGAGGGCAATTCTTCTTTCTTCCCATTCTTCCATCCTTCTCCAATATAGGAAAGAACAATCTGTATAGTACAGCTTAATAATAAACTTCCATCGTTAAAAGTTTGTATAAACATCCCAAAATTAGGTTTCTAAGCTTTTATATACTCAATTTAAACTAAAGTTTACATAAATTGAAATCACGTGAAGTGGTATAATTATGTCTAGCGATTTTGAACCTGCTTACCTATATCTTTCAGAAATTGTAGGCACATTTCTATTAGTATTCATTGGCTGTTCAATTGAAGCCACAGCTGTTCTCTCAGGAGTTTCGTTGGCACTTGAATGGAAGCTCGTAGGATGGGCAGTTGCATATCTGGTGGCCCATTATATTTCAGGAGGCGTGTCAGGTGCCCATCTTAATTGGGCTGTAACGTTGTATCGCTGGTTATCTAGAAAGCTTCCAGGAAGGCATGTGCCAGGATACATTGTCTCTCAGATGATAGGAGCATTCATGGCTGCTGCATTAGTTTACACAGCTAATTACTCTCTTTTCATGTCTGTGGACCCAACACACACAGCTACCACAGCTTATGTGTTCTTTGGTCAGATTCATGCAAGCCTTGACTTCCCTTACGCCTTCCTCATCGAAGCCATAAGCACTTTCTTACTAATCTTTGTTTGGCAAATGGTTATTGACGAAGGGAACCCTTTCAACATGGGAAAATTCAATCCATTTGTAATCTTCATCTACGTGCTTGGAATAGGTCTCTGTTACTATCCGTTAACAATGACAATAATGAATCCGGCGAGAGATTTTGGCCCCAGATTATTTGCTTTTCTCATAGGATACGGAAATCTGGCCATCCCTGGAACAAAAGGTATTGAATTATTCAACTACATTTTAGCTCCTATAGTTGGTGGTCTTCTAGGCGGCTTCTTCTACGACCTCACATTCAAACAGTTCTGGCACAGCGAATAAACATTTCATCTCTTCCTTTTTTTCTATGTATGACTATTCTCACTTATTTAGAAATTTTCCATATATCAAATCAGAATGTCAGTGAAGAAAATGGATGTAAAGATCACACTAACCAGAAATGTTCGCATTTTAGGTTTAGACAAGCGTTCTCTTAGAAACATAATGTGGTGTGCTTTCACGTACAGGTTAGAGAGAGTTTACTGGATTGACGGTTACTTACTTTGTTTGGAGGTGTATGAGAAAGCATTCGACTATGAGATAAAAAAAGACTTTTTCCCTATTAGTCAAGTATGTTACACAGAATTTCCAAATTACCAGAAATATTTTGAAGTAGAAAGAGGGATCCAAATTCCCATTGTTGATGTATCTGAGATGAAACTTTTCCAAGAGATAGTTAAGGCTATCAATAAGCATAAAAAATCAGAAAATTAGTCTGTTAGATTGCTGGAAGATAAGAGAGACTTATCTATGGATTTTTGTCAATATTACTACTGCAGCTGAGTGTGAACATCTACCTTTACTTTGAAACCCCGGGCAGTTACATGCCACCTTACCTTTGTAATCCATCGCGACAGTGTACGTTCCATGGTTGCCAATAACATTCCAAGTGCTGTGACTTATTTGCTCAACTCTTTTATCCTTTAAGAGCTTTTGAGCTTTCTCAATCATTTTATCTATGGGCAAGAGCGGTCCGCAACCGTGAATCATAAAGACACGGTTTCAGAAAAACTTTTCATCAAAAGGATTAGGGGTAAACTCGAGAAGGCGTTCTTGGATAGAGACATGCGTCTCTTATGTGAGGTAGTTTGAGCATCCATTGAACAGTTCTCTCTATCCCGAGTCCAAAACCACTATGAACTACACTTCCAAATTTTCGTAGATCTAAATACCATTGATAATCTTCTGGGTTTAGTTGAAACATTTCCATACTTTGGACGAGTTCATTGTAGTCATCGATTCTTTGGCCTCCACCAGCAATTTCACCTTGACCATCGGGCGCAAGAAGATCAGCTGACAATGTTAATTCTGGATCAGCTGGATAGGGTTTATGATAGAAAGCCTTGCTCTTCCGAGGATAATACTTGATGAAGAATGGAGAATCAAACTCCTTACTCAACATCCTCTCCTCATCAGCCCCTAAGCCGTCTCCCCACTCTATCTTCATGTCAAAGCTTTGCAATCTTTCAACAGCTTCTGAATACGTAATTCTTGGAAAAGGCGGTTTTGGAGGAGTGAACTTTACATTTAAGAAATTGAATTTTGCTTCACAATCTTTAACAATCTTAGAGAATATGTGTGTCAGTAACTCCTCTTTAACACGCATAATGTCTTCAAGATCCGCATTTGCAACTTCAGCTTCGATCTGCCAAAACTCTGTCAAGTGTCTTCTAGTTCGACTTAATTCTGCTCGAAAACTTGGCTCAATAGAATAGACCTTCTCAAAAGACATAATTGCAGTCTCTTGGTAAAGCTGGACACTTTGCGATAAGAAGGCTTTCCGCTTGAAGTATTTAACAGGGAAGAGAGTTGCACCTCCCTCACATGCAGCGGTGATAAGGATTGGGCAGTAAACCTCGTGAAAACTCTTCCCCTTAAACCATTCTCTTGCTGCATCGCTGAAGGCTGATCTAATGGATAGTATGGCAGCCACTTTTGGGCTCCTTATGTGCAGATGCCTCTTATCCAGAAGTAGCTCCTTACCCACTCCCAACTTTATTGGGTACTCTTCTATTGAATTGGCTATGAGGCGAAAATTTGTGCACTGCACTTCCACTCCTCCTGGAGCTCTCGCATCGGCATGAACGTCACCTTCTACAACAACGGAAGCTTCCAGAGTAGCCTCAGTTGCTTTCTTAAACTCTTCATCACTAACCAACCCCTTTTTAACTGTGACTTGGAGGAGACCTGTTGAGTCGCGTAAAGTTACGAATATCAAGTTGCCATGAGTGCGCTTCGTATAAACCCAGCCAAACAGAGAAACTTGATGACCATCAAGCTCAGTACCGACTTCATCAATGTAATGGGTTTTTGTAAATTTATTTGTAAACTTGGAAACCCCCTGACTTAATATTACATTTTAACAGGTAACAGTTGTATAAGTTATTAACCCAACATTTTAAGATTGAACTGATACAATCACCATTACGTCATTGACATTCGTCTGTGTTGGACCTGTCAATATTAAGTCTTTTAAAGGCTTGAAAAAGTTGTATGAGTCATTATTTCTAAGAAACTTATCAGCATGAAGGTTAAGTTTCTCTGCTTTATCGATTGTTTGGCCATCTATGATCGCTCCAGCAGCATCAGTCACACCATCGACACCGTCTGTGCCCATAGAAGCAAGTGCAACTCCCCTTAACCCTTGGATGTTTCCTGCTGCACTTAACATGGCTTCTTGGTTCCTTCCTCCAACGCCTTTTCCTAGAACTGTGACTGTTGATTCTCCTCCAGCGAGTGCCACAACAGGCTTGTCAACGGATTTACTTTTTTGGACGATCTCTTTAGCCTTTTGACCCAAGAATGCTCCCGCTTCGCAAGCTTCTCCCTTAATTTTGGATGATAGTACGATAGAGTTGAGACGCATCTTTTTCGCTTCTAAATCCATGGCGTTCAAAGCAGTTTCGTTGTTCGCGATGATGAAGTTGAACACATTATTGAATAATTGGTTGCCTGGTTTCGGGGTCTCCTCTACTTTGCTTTCAACACCATTCAGAATGTGTCTTTTAATTTTTTTTGGAGCATCCTTCCACAGATCGTATTTTTCTAGAACCTGTTTTGCCTCTTGATAGGTTGAAGTGTCTGGCACAGTTGGTCCTGAAGCTATCGTCTCTAAACGGTCTCCTACCACGTCAGAAATCACTAGGCTTATCACTTTTGCTGGATCTGCTTTAAGAGCTAGCTGTCCACCCTTTATAGCAGAAATGTGTTTTCTCACAATGTTTATCTTTTCTATGGCAGCTCCAGAAAGTAGTAGTCTCTGGGTTAACTCAACTTTATCAGGCAAGTCTACGTTTCCTGCAGGAACCGGAAGAAGAGATGACCCTCCGCCACTGATAAGGCATATAACCAAATCGTTTTTCTGTGTTTGAGACAGCAAGTCCAGCATCTTCCGTGCTCCTTTTTCTCCTTGACGATCAGGGATTGGATGTTCTGCCTCGTTTAGCTCAATCCTTTCAGTTTTAAACAAATTCTTTGTACCCCGAGGTATGTTGATTATGCCTGTTTCAATCTTGTCTCCCAGGATCTCTTCCAATGCTTCAGCCATTGCTCCACTTGCTTTCCCAGCACCAACAACCAATACCCGTACAGTTTCAGTTAAATCAAAAATCAGGTCTTGAACTTGTAATGAAGTATCCTTCAAGTTTACAACTGACTTCACAACTTTCCTAGGATCAACAGCTTCTAAAGCATGTTCTAAAAGGTGAAGACATATCCTCCTTGCTTCAGTATCTTCAAGTACAGAAGAGTTAGAGATCAGTTGATCCCTGTTTCTTATCTTCAGAGCGCAGTTAATCAAATATTATATTCCCTTTGAAAAATGATAGAAAACTCACCAATAATAGTTGTACCTCTCATAAAAGCATGTGCAGCAATTATTTTCCCCTTTTTTTTTATTCATTCTTCCATTTTTTCTTTGCATCATCACAACAAGTTTGATTTCACTTCTATTGTCGGAATGAAATTTTTCTTTGTCTGACGACAATCACTGGTGTATTATGGACGGAAATTTTTTTATTGCGGCCCCCCAGTATATTCATCCCTCCAATTTTTTTTAATATTATTATGAGCAACGTGAAGCTGCCTATTTAAAATAGTTCAACAAAGCTAGAAAAACTAGCAAAAAAAACTGTGAAACAGAATTCTCAAAATTTTTTACATTTGCTTATTTTAGGCCTAAAACAAGTTTTGCTATTTTTTGTCCATATGCTGTGCACATTTCTTTACTTCTTGTATCTGGTTCTTTAATTGCTACAGGTCCATAGTAATCCCCACTCGCGCGCACGATTGAGAAAGAAGAAAAAGTAAACGATACGTGTAAAAAAACTTCTGGATTTCAGGTTCTTTCTGAGACGTTGTTTTCTGTGTTGACGTTGGGAATGTCTTCATCCATCTTTTCTGCTTCTCCATATCTTCCAATGTTCAGTCTTATAGATCCTCTGAAAGGCTTCACGTAACCGTTTTTGATCTCTATCACATCGCCAACCTCAAATTTTTTAATATCTTCACCCCACAAGCTTAGGATAACACAGCCAGTCTCATCTGCCACCAAAGCGTCAGCAACAGTGTATGTGGATCCGCCCTTGTTAGAAACAACGTCCCTAGACTCGCCTTTTTCTACGACTTTAACTTTGAGATTAGCTTTCCTAGTGAAGGTTGTTAAATCATTCACTTTCATAAAGTCTTCAGACATAACTATTTCACCTTTTAATGTTTCAATATCTTGAATGTTTTTTTAATATAAATATGTGGGTGTAATTTACCTTGGGAAGTAGTTAATTAGTCTAGACGTTTATTGCATCTGGGAAGTCTTCCGTTTTTTCTTTAGAACTCTGTTAATAATGCTCTTTTTCTCTGACGGGAACGATTTTTACTTCTATATTCTTCGCATCTGAATTTCACAGCCTGAGCGATACATGGATTGCCAGACCTCTTCCAGTATTTTAATCTACTACGTAGGTGACCACTGCCAAAGTAGATTGGATAATCACGCCCATCTGCTAGTTCATACACACCATAGACATTAGGAACGTCGTCCTTTCCCAATTAAACTTTGACCATCTTTTTGAAATCGGCATTAGATGATCCTCATATTGCGTGAATAATAAAAAATATCAAAATACTGTTTTTGGCTATGTTTCACTTAAAAACGTGGGTTTATCACTTTCACAGAGTCTTTTAATCTTGCACTTGTTATTGGATAAAAAAAAGGTGGATTTTTTAGGAAACGAGCTCTTCTAGTAAAGCCAATGAAACTATTGTTTGAGCAACGCAAACGTATTTATTTTGGGCAAATTTACGAA
>JAUVYS010000166.1 GCA_030602965.1 Candidatus Bathyarchaeota archaeon
GTAAGTTCTCTCCAGCATTTGGTATGATTGGGACTCTTATCGGACTGGTTGTAATGCTTTTTGGAATGATTAAGATTGCTGAAGGCGGAAAAGATCCAATGGCGGCCTTAGGAAAAGGAATGGGAGCTGCGTTGATCACCACCTTCTACGGTGTTATTCTTGCCAACATGATATTTAATCCCATGGCAATAAAATTTGAAGCAAGAATAAAAAGACGAAATTCTCTCCAGATGATGCTAATTGAGGGAACGATTCTTCTTGCTGACAGAAAACATCCTCTTATTGTGAGGGAAAAATTAAATTCCTATCTTAGACCAAGAGATTGGAAAAGGCCGGAGTAAATTATGGCTGAACAAAAAGATAGAAAAAAGAGAAAAGAGACAGAAGAAGAAGGCGACGAAGCCGAGCCGTGGCTGCTCGTTTATGGTGACATGATGACTCTACTTATGGCTTTTTTTGTACTGTTATTTTCCATGTCAACTATTGATCCAGTAAAACTATCAATGTTTGGAGACGCTGTCGGAGATGCCCTTCATCAGAAGAAAAAAACTGAGACCTACTCTATAGCTGAAATCCATAATAAAATAAAAGAAGTAATTAATAATATAGAAGACGAAGATTTAAAAAAGAAATTAGAGGTAGTGTCTGATCCTCGCGGTGTAACCTTGAAGATCCCCAGCGAGATATCTTTTCCTTCAGGCAGCGCTGTCCTAAACACAGATATCTATTCCATTTTAGGAGAAATCGAACCTATAATTGGGAACTCACGTTTTCCAATCGCTGTAGAAGGCCATACAGACAATGTTCCTATTAGAACCCCTATCTTTCCATCCAACTGGGAATTGTCAGCTTCCAGAGCAAGTCAGGTAGTAAAATATTTTATAAAGATAGGAGTAGATCCGCAAAGGCTTCAGGCTATTGGATATGCTGACACAAGACCATTAATGCCAAATCTAGATGAGCAAGGAGCTCCTATTTCTGTAAATCAATCAAAAAATCGTCGTGTTGAAATAATATTCTTAACATTAGGGTAATAAAGGAGAACATAAAATGTTCAGAAAAAGATACCTAAAAATTAAAATCGTTTCAATCATTACTGTCTTCTTAGTACTCTTGCTTGCACAGGAGGATCAAGTTTCCTTTTTGTCCCAAAAATTGCTGTTAGAAAATAATTTACGCGATCGAATTACTAATGCACTGGATAAACTGTTAGAAGACATCAAATTTATAGTTGACGTTAAAGTAGAAATTGAATTTACTCCTGCTGAACGAACTGAGTCTGTATATCAAATACCAAGGGAGGTTACAAAAGCAGGAATCCCAGAAGAAAAGCTTAAACCGGAACCAGAAATCAAAGCTAAAAAAGAGGAACCGAAACCTACAATTACTCCGGAAACTGAACTTTCTTTTCCCCTTCCGGGTTTTGAAACACCACTTTCATTAGTCAGACCAATCGAAGCGATAGACGACCCCGCAGCTGTCGAAGAAGAGAAACCTGAAATGGTGGAAATACAAGCACCAGAAGAAACCCGGACAGTCTCAAAATCAATTCACAAACCCTCAATACCCATTATTAAGCGTCAGGAAGTCAGTATTATTCTCGAAGATGGCATTAACCCCAATATAATAGAGAATGTTCGTCAGATCGTCTCCATAGCTGCCCATCATGACAAAAGCAGAGGGGATATTATCAACATCATGACCACTTCTTTCGAAAAGAAAGAAGAGCAAGACGCAGCAGAAGTAATTATACTTAAGAACATCGCAGAAAAAATTGATGAGCTTGAAAGAAAGCAATCAGAAGCTGAGAAACGTGCGAGAATTGAAGAGCAGAAGAGACTCGAAAGACGGGCAGTAACGAGAGATTCATTGAGAATATCAGACCTTACCTGGCAAATAGAAGAACTTAGACAGCAATTACAATCACAACAACTTACCGGAGAACAACGCAAGATCAAAGAAGTGGAAGCATCTACCCGTGAACAGGAGTTGATCACTATCAGAGACCAACTTAGAGAGAGTAATCGTAAACTTCAAGAACTGGAGATGAGCACATTGGAAACTACCCCACCTGAAAGAGCCAGACAAAACCTGTACATTATTGTTATTGCAATCGGGGGGCTTGCCATACTCGTCATAACTCTAATACTTCTACTAAATCGAAAAACCCGCCGAAGACAAGAGATGGAATGGGGATATGGCGCAAAAATCCCCATGGGTCCTCGACCGCAAGAGCAGCCTCCTAAAACACCAGCAGCCACGCCAATTCCAGCTCCAACACCACAACCAGAAGCAGAAAAGCAACCACCAAAAAAGCCAGAATCTCCCCCGGAAGACCTGGCTGCTCAGAAAGAAGAAGCTAAAGCATTAAAGCAATCGGTCATATCAATGAGTGTTGGAAAACCTAACACTGCTTCAAGAATCCTGCGTGATTGGTTAAGTGAAGGACCCTCAACTTCTGAAGCGGGGTCAGAAATAGAGAAAGGGGATGAATAATGGCTGATCTCTCAAAGATTTCAGGAATGGACAAAGCTGCTATATTATTCAAGACCTTAGGCACAAGTTTAGCGGTACAGCTATTTAAAGGACTCAATGAACAAGAAATCATTAAAATACGACGTCGAATGAATTCAATTGAGCCGGTGCCTTTCAAAGTAAAAAAAGCGGTACTTGAAGATTTCTACTTCAGTTTCATATCAGAAAAATTCAAACCAGCCAGTAAAGAAACAAAAAAGCCATTTGAATTTCTTCAGAAATTAACAGATGAACAGATCGTTTACCTTATCTCTACAGAAGACCCTCGCATAATGGCACTTACTATAGCTCAGCTCGATGTTGACAGACAGGTTAACGTCCTTCAACACCTTGACCCTACGGTACAGCCAGGCGTATTTACAGAAATGGGACTCCTCAATGACATACCACTTGAGGGAGTAGTAAACATCGCCAATAACCTGAAGGAAAAATCAGCCTTCTTGCCCCGTGCCTCTGAATTCTCGCGAGGTGGTGGAGAAAGCCTTGCTGGTATTCTTAGTAAAATGCTCCCGAGAGACGAAAAGAGATTCATGGAACACCTCGAAAAAGAGGCGCCTGAACTGATAAAAGAACTGAAGCGTT
>JAUVYS010000092.1 GCA_030602965.1 Candidatus Bathyarchaeota archaeon
ATCTCATGCTCAAAATCTGATCCAGTACTGTCTCCGAGATCTGCGTGAGTGTAACGTGCAAACCCGTCGCGGCATGAATGTTCGCATCCTCGCTATGGATTTATTCCCCATTTAAAAGGTAGAAATTTTTTATTTAAGCTATGCATTAAAGACTTGCATTCTATTCTCTTGTAATCAACTAGCGTATCTATCTGCTCCATAAAATCCTATAACCCTATATAGATCCGAAGTTATCAAAGGACAATTTTTGAAATTAGTTAATAAAGAACCACGTACCTTTGAGGGGAGAGGGGTTTTTGCAAAATTTAATATCTCGATTTTTGAATTATTATCTGAGTAAAAATGCTGAGACGTAGGCTTTTCTGTTCTGAGTGTAGACGAAGATTACCTTAATACCTTTAATGTGAACCGTATGGAGTGGCGTGATTTATGAGTGTTCCAAAAATCGCGGTGACTATGGGAGATCCTTGCGGAATTGGTCCAGAGATAGTAGCTCTATCATTGCAAGAAAGGGAAGTTTGGGAAGCTTGTACTCCAGTAGTTGTAGGACAGAAAGATATCTTCAATAAAGCAATTGAAATTACTAAATCACGAATTAGAACAACTGAATTACATGATCATAATTCAATGGAAGAAGAATTGGCATACAAAGACATAAGAGCTGATGTGGAAAAACACGTTATATTTAATGTTCCATTCGTGTCAATTGGTGATTTTAACATTCGAAAATTCAAGTTTGGTGTTCCTTCAATAGTTTGTGGAAGATTAGCTTTTGATTTTGTTAAAAGAGCTGTACAAATGTGTAAGGAAGGTTTCATGAATGGTATGGCGACAGCTCCAATCAATAAGTTCACGTTGAGAATGGCAGGAATAAACTACATCGGTCACACAGAGATGCTTAAAGACCTAACAGGATCTGAAGAAGCAATAACTATGTTCCAAGTTAAAAAACTTAAAATCTTCTTTTTGAGTAGACATAAGTCTTTGAGAGATGCTTTGGATGAAGTGAAAAAGGAGAAAATATTAAAAATATTGGAGATAGCGGATCGATATCTTAGAGGATTTAGCATTGAAAATCCTTGCATCGCGGTGTCTGCTCTCAATCCTCATGCTGGGGAACAAGGACTTTTCGGAACTGAAGAGGAAAAAGAGATTAAACCAGCAATTGAGGAAGCTCAATCATTAGGAATTTCAGTGGAGGGACCTTATCCTGCTGACTCTGTGTTTAATAGAGCTGCGAAAGGGGAATTTGACGCAGTGATATCTCTTTACCATGATCAAGGACACGTTGCCTCAAAAATGTATGATTTCAATAGAACTGTAAGTGTAACCTTGGGACTACCTTTCATTAGAACTTCTGTCGATCACGGGACTGCTTACGATCTGGCTGGAAAAGGCCTAGCAAACCCTACAAGCATGAAAGAAGCCATCATTGCTGCAGCTACATATGCATCGATCAGTTAATACAAATCAGTCTTATGTCACAAAATAAATTTTAAAAAAAAGGGATTAGTTAAAAAATTTAGAGATTGGTTCTTGGTTATAGATTAAACAAGGGTTATTTGGTTTTCTTTGAACTAGGAGGCTTCATCATTCCTAAAGGTGGAAGATTACTTATCTGTTCTAGTGGCATAGCGAAGACTATTGTGTTGCTTTGATCTTTACTTACATCTGCCAGTGTAGCAAGTCTTCTCAGTTCTAGAGCGCCTTTCACCTTTGACATAGTCTCTGCAGCGTCCGCGTAGTTTTGGGACGCTTCTTTTTCCGCCTTTGCCTTTATTTTGATGGCTCTAGCTTCACGTTCAGCTTCAGCCTGCACTGCCATCGCACGTTTCATGTCCTCAGGCAAGAGAATGCTCTGAAGCTCAATAGATCTAATATCAATACCCCACTCATCAGATTCCTTATCTACTACATCCTTCAATTGTTGCGCAATGTCTTGTCGTCTCGAAAGAAGATTATCAAGCTCAAAGTTACCAACTATGTTTCTGAGTGCTGTTTGTGCTTTTTGCTGAATAGCATATCTATAGTCCTCTATCTCGGTGATACTCTTTTTTGCATCGGTTACCCTCATCAACATTACAGCGTCTATTACAACCGAAATGTTGTCATGTGTGATGGCTGCTTGTTTTGGCATATCTATCGCCCTTGTTCTCATGTCTCTCCTTATAATGTTTTCAATGAATGGAAGTTTGAAGTGAAGACCTGGACCAATTTCCCTATTGTATCTTCCAAGACGGAAGATCAGGGCTCTATCCCATTCCTTGTTAATGATCACCATCGAAGCCAGTAATGTGATGCCAACTATGAAAAGAATAATTGAGAAAATGATGAATGATATGTTACCTATGAATAACTCAAGTATACTCATAACTTATTTTTCACCTCCTTTTCAACTTCATTTATACTTGTCTCAAATTGAGAATTATTTGTATCACTAAGCCCATTGATAATTTGAGAATTCTATTGTATGCATTACTTTCTGTTTGAAATCATTGTCTTTACATTCAAATGTATATGTCACAGAACCATCATGAGCAAATAATTGAGACTTCAATTCAATTTTAACAAATTTGTATTCGTACATAGTAGTTTGTGGTTCAACCTCTTATCATAATAGTATATTAACAAATTACTATATGAGGTTTATCTCATAATATTGGGAAAAAACATCGAAAAAACTATTAATTGTGAGATATATTATCATAACATGTGATTTATCATGGATGAAAAAGATGTGTCGATAATAAGGATCATTGGAAGAAGATCAGGATTGTCTAGCAGAAAATTATCAAAAATGCTTAACATTCCCATACCAACTGTTCACAGAAGGATTAAGAAAATGGAGAAAGATGGAATAATCAAAGGATATAAAGCACTGATTGATTATGAAAAAACAACTTGGCCAATAGGTGCATTATTACTCATAGACTTGGAAGAGACTATTCCAGGAAAAGATCCTAGACCAAAAAAGGATATCTTACGATCTCTGAGGAGTTTTGATGAAATTGAAGAGGTAATAGAGGTCCAAGCTGCAAATTTCGACTTAGTTGTTAGAGCTAGGTTTGGGACTCTTAAAAAATTATCAGAATTTATAGAGAAATTGAGATATGTAGAAGGTATAGAAGAAACGTCATCAGCGATTATAACTGAAGAAACTGTTCTACCTCCAAGTCGTTCATAATGAAGAGGAGATGTAGTTAAAAAGTTATTTCGGTGAATTTACTAAGAGCTTTAAGAATTTTTAGCACACGATCCAGTTGTTAATATGTTCCATTGGACACCCTTCCTCTGGTCTAAGTAAGTGATGTCTATTGTGATATTAACGCTTTCAGCTCAATTAATAGCTTTTCATAACTCTCTTTTCCAGTTTTGGTTCTGAACCAGTTTTCAGCTTGTTCTTCATAGCTCTTCATCATAGATCTTACCATTTTTTCTGAGGAGAATATTCCTCTAATTCGTTCTAATCCTTCTTTTCCAAATCTGTCCAGTCGGTCAGCTTCCATGAGTAAGATCTCATCTTTTTCTTTTATTTTTTCTGGCATGTCGTGAATTGATATTAAATGTGAGATTCTTTCTGTTTTTTCCTTAGGATATTTTAATTCGTTAAGTATTTTTTTGGACAGTTCTGCCCCTTTCTCCATGTGAAGAGGAAAATATTTGCGCAGCTCTTCGATGTCTATTTTTTTGTTTTTTAGTTCTTTAGGTAGCGCAAGATACCAGCCAATGTCATGAAGATATGCGGCAGGTATGAGTATATCCTCATCTCCGCCTTCCTGTTTAATTAAATATTTTAGCCATTTAACAGTCCTTAAAGTGTGCTCCCAGTCTCCTGGCCTAGCATCAGTTAAATATTCTTTACAAATTTCTTTTAATTTTGGCATTATTTTTTCTTTCATAGCCATAGTTAACACCCTTGAGAATTATAAATTTAGATATCAAAAGATGTTATAGACTAATAGGGTAAGAAAGGAGATTTCAACCAAAAAAATGCCCTAGTATACTCATAATCACATCAATTGAAGTTGTCTAGTAACGATTTCAATTTAATCTTGCGGTTGTTCCTCATTATTACTTTTAGTTTCACAAAAATATTTAATTATTTGGAATTCAAATTAAGTCTTCCCAAAGAATGTAAACATGATTATCTGTATTTCAAAAAAATACCTTTCCGTCATGAAATGAAACTATGTTGTTTTATACTCAGTATTTTTATTGAAGGACTACTGAAATGCCTTTTATTAACTTTAAACAGGGCCATGGTACACTTCGCCTTAATGTTCCTAAGAGAAACCTTCTAGCTGTCATTAAGCCTTCCACTCTACCACGTAAAAGAGATGAATCACTGGAAGTAAAAAGAGCTTTACAATCACCAATAAACTCTCATGCGCTCTCAGAAATCGTCAAAGCTAACGATGAGGTGGCTTTGATCGTAAGCGATATAACAAGACCATGTCCGAATCATCTCATAGTTCCGCTTATTTTAGAAGAGTTGAATGCAGCTGGTGTTAAAGACAAAAATGTAAAAATCTTGTTCGCAACTGCCATCCACCGTAAACAAACCCGTGATGAACAAGAAATGCTTCTGGGCAAGAAGGTGCTCAAGAAGATTCAAGTTCTAGATCATGACGCTAATGACAAATCCTTCTTGAGATATGTCGGAGAGACAAGTCAAAAGACACCTCTTTACATCAACAAAGATGTTTTGGATGCCAATGTCAAGATTAGTGTAGCGAACATCGAGATGCATGTTTTTGCAGGATACAGTGGGGGTGGAAAAAGCATTCTTCCAGGTGTTTCTGGGTTGGAGACCATACTTAAAAACCATTATATGATATATACCCATCCTCTTGAAACCCGATCGGGAATTCTTGAGGAGAACCCCATACGAAGGGACATCGAAGAAGCAGCTGATATGGTAGGATTAGACTTCATTGTTAATGTCGTTCTGGATGAGGAGAACCATATCGTCAAAGCAGTTTCAGGTCATCATGTGCGAGCTCATAGAGAAGGGATGAAGATTTGTGACAAGATGTATAAGATTCCAATCAAGGAAAAAGCAGACATTGTTGTTGCTGGAGCAGGGGGATTTCAAAAGGACATAAACTTCTACCAAGCAACGAAGCCTATTAATAACGCAGCCTTCGCAGTTAAAGAAAATGGAACAATTATTCTCGTAGCTGAGTGTCGCGATGGGATAGGTAGTGATCCACTTCAACGTTTTCTCACCAGAGCAAAGACCTTAAATGATGTGATAAAGCTCGCTTCAAAAGAAGGCTCTCATGACCCCTACGGCCTTAGAACTGTAGCTGAAAAAGGTATACATGTAATTTGTGTATCATCTGTTTTCACAGATCTAATGAAGACACCTATCACCCCAGTGAGTACGATAAACGGTGCGTTGAATATGGCCTTGAGGGAACAAGGAAGAGGCGCCCAAATTATT
>JAUVYS010000035.1 GCA_030602965.1 Candidatus Bathyarchaeota archaeon
ATTTTATCAATATCTTGAAGAGCGGCTCTGTTGCCGAGCATCTTATGCATTAGCGCAGCGTACCTGTTGATCCATAATCTTTCTCTAGCCCACTCTACACCTCTTCATTCAGTTTGGAGGTGGGTGGAATGAAGAAGAACATTATTTAAAGCAACCGCACAAAGCTAGAAAAACGGGGGAAGTTTATCTTAAGATGAAGTTAATTATTGTACACGATAATGTTATGCTAGCACAGATTTAATGTTTAAATTCAGTAACATGACAGCATTTTGGAGAGGCTGTCATTCAATGGTGCGCCCTAAAAAAAAGAAACCGAAGAAAAAATGGAAGATCCAAGACGTAATCCTCTTTTCTTTAGCAGTAGTGTTCTCTGCGTCTATCATCTTTGCAGGCTTTTCTTATGTCTTTAATCCACCTAAACCGCCACCTGAGCCTCCCTCCTTGTTTGCAGCGATTATAGACCCTTTAAGTGTAGATTTTCCTAATCAGACCTTCATTGATGAAGCTGAGACATTGCTGGAAAACAGTGGCTATACAGTAGATGTTTACAGTTGGGAGCTTGTGACAGTTGATTTCTATCGGATCCTTCCTGCTTTAAATTATGATTTGATTATTATTAGATCTCCTCAATGTTGGTTTGAGGATCAACCAGGACGGGATTATGGAATTCCTATCTTCCTAGTTACTGCCGAAGAATTTGATCAAGACAAGTATGTAATACTTCAAGGAAACGATCAGGTTGTACCTGTGCAACCATGGGTTAATGGAACTGTCTATTTTGCAGCTTCACCAGATTTTGTGTTGGATGTGATGCAGGGCCAATTTCAGGGCACAGTAATAATAATCGCTGGAAGCTTTGGACTTTTTGATAATAGTTTAGCTATTGAGATGTTTGATAAAGGTGCAATCGCTATCGTTAGTTGGAAAGGTGGGATTATAACACCGTACATGGATAGTGCCATTGTTCTTCTTTTAAACAATCTTTTTGTGGAGAAGATAACTTTGGAAGACGCAGTTGAAGATACCAATAACACCCTTGGTACTTTTGGGGGGACTCTTGGTTTTTATCCTTATTCAGCTAGAGAAATTAGGTTCATACTCTAATCACGATGTTTGCTTTCGATCGCATTCATCATTGATACTGAGATAATGGAGAAAACTCACTCGCGCAAAATTTTATTAAACATTGCACGTATGAAATAGCCTGAATACTCTTTAGTCGTGTAAAAAAAAAGGGGGGATTGCGCGCGCCATCCCAACGATACACCTGTACCCAAGCAAAGTAGTTTTCACCCATATCCCAAGAGGTTCCGGTTATAACGATCTCTTGAGAGCTATAGCCTCCCACATCACCTACATCCATTCCGAGAGCTTTTGTTTCCATTCCAAACACGAGGAAGAGCTCGGTCTTCTCTACATTGAATGAGGACCCGTCCCAAGTGCTGATCGTAAATTGACCCTGAGTTGTAGAAGCTTCAACCCATCCCACGGTGATTGTCTCTATTTCACGGTCTCCATCCACATCACCTGCAACGACATCTTCAGCGTTCAACCCTGATCCTGACCATTCATGGCAGTGCTCCTCTTCAAGCACCGTCAAACCGGGGTTTTCATCGATAAGTTCGTCACAGTCATCTCCACATGAACCTGCAGCGTTATATCCGTCATCATCATAATCTGTTGCACAGCCAGGGTCATCACAGCATTAAATATTGTGCACAATATAGATAAATAGTTCATAAGATTATATTTTTCAATCTTGGTTGCGAAATGTTTTGAATAGTAATTTTCGAAGATTATTTTTCTTTCTTTTACTGTCCATGTTGTTTTCCACTAGTTTTGTTGATGTAATGGTTTCGTTTTCAGTGAATGGAAATGAATCGACGTTTGGAATGGAGGTGAATGATGTTTTAATTTATAGATTTTCTGGCAATTGGCCTGAAACAACCTCATATGACAATATTACATTTATAGTTACGGATGTCTCAACCTCAACGGTATCAGCTAATGCTCACCTTCATTTGAAAAATGGAGATTCATTAGAAAAAGTGATACAGTGGAGTACAAATTCATCATTTTTGTATCAATGGTGGACCTATTTCCAAATCTTCATTCCCCTCGGTTTAAACGTAGGTGATAAAACAGGTTCTGTAGTAGAGTATTCGGAGCAATACGTCTCATTCGATCTGTTAATTAATGGAACGGGGTATAGTGAATGGTTTGATTGCACAAGGAAGGTAATGTATGTGCAAAGAAGATGGTCTTTTCAGGATTGGGTTCACACCATTATAGGTGAATATGATGAGTCAAGCGGAATCGCATACGGTCTTTTTGAAAGTCTTCAACTTTCAGACACACTATATACTATGTATTTAACTTTGATAGATACAACAATCAATCTGAGCACTTTACCGATATCGATAAGCGATGTTAGATATTCCCCGCAGAAACCAACACCTGACGACCAAGTAAGTGTGACCGTGGATGTTGAACATCCATGTTATGGTGTGAAGGCAATCCGGTTGTTTTATTCAACTGATAGCGGGGTGTCGTGGACTAGTAAATCTATCGAACGGTCAATTATTTATACAACAAAAATACCGGAGCAACCTGAAGGCACTACGGTGCTGTTCAAAATACAGGTTGAGGACAACGCCGAAAACTTCGATGAAACAGGTGTCATATCATATGTTGTTCAACTGGCGGAACAAACTTCAGGCATCCCAGGTTTTCCAGTAGAAGGAATAGTAATGGGCATTATAATAACTACAGTTATCGCTTATCTGCTGAGAAAGAGAAGAAAACCTGTAGTTTCATCAGTACCGAACATCTAGCTTTCTGATTTTTTCTAATTGGGCAAATTTGATGATGCGAGTGATAGACCCACAGCATGCCCAGTATAAATCACGCCTTTAGCACTGGAAATCGATTCGTTACAGTTGAGCTTCGTCTTCTGAGTGGCTTGATAGCTTCAGTTATAGGTTTGGTAGTTACGTGGGTGTAGCTTTTGACATAGTTTAATTGTAATGTTGATCATTATATTCTAACAGATCTAAGAGTGATTAAATCGCAGCGATTTACTTGATAAAAACAAAAGAGCGTCACAATGCTGTCGAAAAGAAACTGAAGAAATGGCTTTCAACCATTATAAGAACGGTGATAATTGGGTTGAGAACCCTCTCAGGAAAGACGATTACGTGGGCATCAAAGTTGTAAAACGGATGACTGAGTGTGTTTCACAAGCAGTTTTATTAGTTGAAAGTGAAACAGTTCCTGAGAGTTTTCTGGATCAGATAGTTGATTTCAATCCCACACACATATTGATTGTAGACGCAGCTCTTTTGAATAAAAAGGCTGGCTCTGTAGAGTTTTCGTCGCCAAAGATACTTGTGGATACATATGCAACATCTACACATTTACTTCCACTTCGAATATTCTGCGACTACTTGGAAACAACCACAAACGCGAAGATCGTGTTGACACTGATACAGCCAAAATTAACTGAGTTTGGAGAAGGCTTAACAGTCGAAGTAAAAAATGCATCCATAAGAGTAGCGGATCATCTTACAGAGCTACTTCAATAAACATTATTGATTTATTAAGTTCTCATAGATTTGGGAACAGCAAACAGGATGGAAGACGATATCTAAATCCATGAATCTTGCAAGTTCGACGGCTTCTTCTGCTGGAAAGGCAATAGCGTTCACACCAGCCTTCACAGCGAGCATGCCGGTTTTTACTCGATGTATGCTGTTGGGGAATTTGTTGAGAATCTTAGAAGTGAAAAATTAATTCAATACGTGATTGACGACTTGCCAACCTCTCTAGTTTTGACGATTGGTGGCGGCGGGCTGTTGAAAATAGTAGCCTTGAAAGGTGTTTTAGGTAGTTTGGGGTCGACAGGAGTCTTTACTCTTGAAACCGTTCCTTTCATAGCACCCCTTGTCGTTGGGGGAATAGCAGTAAGTGTCGCGAGGAGCGTGTTGGAAGCAGTTGTAGTATATGACCAGCTCTTAAAGGTCTATGTGGCAATGATGGTAAGCACTGTGACGAGTCCACTATTGTATACTATTATTGGCGGGCTTGGAATGACTGCGTAGCCTGGCATCGCTATGATGTTCAGCATTAACCTCGTATTGTGTCTTTTAACCTAGTGATCAAATCAATTGGTAATCGTGGTGTCAATACTCATACTGTAAGTTTCAAGAAGAACACGCGGTGAAGATAACTCATTTTAGAAGTAGTTATTAAAATCCACGTAAATATTGTAGATAGAGAACATTATTCCATTCGAGAAGGAACCGATTTGACTAAGATTCTGTTGATTAGTCCAATTGTAGGCGGACAAAGCGGAGTTGGCCAACATGTCCGTTCATTATCCAAAAACCTGATCGCGGCAGGGTACACAGTTGAGACAAGGTCCACAGAGAACACTTTCTACATAAACATTAAGAGGTTGCGGAATCCCAGTTTCGCGTTTTTCTCATGGCTAAAGACAAAAGGCGCTGAGTACGACTTGATTCACGCACATAATATTCCATCAGCTTTCCCCATGAGAAGCATTAAAGGAAAAAAGGTGTTAACGGTTCATGGATACTATTCAGAGCAGATATCCTTGCTTCACGGCCGTATAATTGGCAAGGTAGCTCGCTTTATTGAACCCAGAATATTGAAGTGGGCTGACGTGGTAACGGTCGTCTCCAAATCCGCTCAGGAAGTCTACCAAAAAGTCGGAGTGGAAACGATCCATATTCCAAACGCGATCGATTTGAGAGAGATGCCAAGAGGCGAAGAAAGGATGTTCAGCCCACAAATCATCTTTGTCGGTAGGCTATCCCGAGAGAAGGGAATAGATGTTCTGATTGAAGCCATGCATGAAATTGAAGATGCACATTTGATAATAGTTGGATCAGGACCTGAAAGAGTATCGTTGGATGCTTGTACTAAGAAAAAGATCCACATGATGGGAGAACAACCATGGGAAAGAACCATACGTCTAATTCGAGGATCTGATGTTCTTGTGCTCCCGAGTAGAATTGAGGGAATGCCAACGGTCATACTAGAAGCGATGGCAGTTGAAACTCCGGTAATCGCTACAGAGGTGGGAGGCATTCCCGAGATAATTGAAATGAATCGAGAGGGTGTACTTGTTCCTAAGAACGATGTTAAAAGTATAACCAACGCGATCTACTCGGTTATAGAAGATAGAAAATTGCGAAATTACCTTGCAAAAAATGCAAAAGAAAAGGTACAGCTTGAGTACACATGGGATGTTGTGAAAGAGAAGTATTTGAAAATATATGAAATACTATTTGAAAGTGCAGGTTTGAAATCTGATTAAACAGAAAAAAACTTAAGATATACTAGTGGAAAAATGTAGAAAACAAATGGCGAAGAAAACTGCGAATAAGAATGCCGCAATAAGTATAGTGATCCCTACCTTCAACAGAGCTTTCACTCTTCGCGCGCCCGGGTGCTTCGCTAAAGATTAGAGACAGAGATGGGGAATGTATTCTTCTAATTCCGTGTGGTGCTGAATGGAAAACATATTCAATTTTATTCAATATTGGTTTCAAATTCAATTTTAAGATGTCTTTTCAATATGGCTCAGATGAATAAAATGTAGTGTTTTAAATAGTTGTTAAGAAGCTGTAAAACTCTGTTATTTTTGGGTTTTCTAAATCGCATCCTTTATTGTAAGACCAATAGCCATAGTTACTATGTTCACCAAATATTCCAATTGCTTTCATTCCATGATCTGACAGAATCAGCAATGGTTCATCTCTGATGTTCTTTATTTGTTCAACAATCTTTTCAAGGTCATCGTAGAGCATTTGCATTAAGAATTTGTTCCCAAAGTTCAGGTGCCCGATCACGTCTATGACGGAAATATAGCCAAGTATAAAGTCAAAGTCCTGTTTTAGTGATTTTAGGAATTCTTTTTTGATTTTGTTGTGATGTTGAATTGCTATTTGGTTATACTCGCTTCGAATTTTTTTTTTCTTCTCTTGATCATCTTCTTTGAAAAATTGTTTCAATAGATCCCGCTCCTTTTCGTGTTGCGCGAGATTGTACGAATATGCAGGTAAATCGATGACTTTTGGATCTGCAAATTTTGAAAAGAAGGTTTCTGAGAGGGGGATCCTGATGTTCCACATGCCTCTGTTTCCTTTTGCCAACACCTCTTTTTCCTTATTCTCTCCTGTCATGAACGAGCTCCATAAAACAATGGTTCTGGGTTCTTTGAACTCAGAGATGTCTGTCTTTCCGTAAACAGTTTGTTTCATGTTGACGCAGTTGAACTCTTCGATCTTATCATATTCTAAAGCGTCCACCGCTAATACAACAACCATGAGTATTCATCTTCACCCTGTAATTATTCCACCTGCACAGCAGTCTTTTCTTACGAGAACAAACCTACCCAGCTCGGGTATGTAGTTAAAGTTCTCAATAACCACTGGTGCAGAAGTTTTTATGGTTACATTTGCTACTTGACGGTTCTCGATTTTTCCTTCACCTTTAGACATTACCTCTAGAGTGGAGGAGTCGAAGACCTTTTCGATTATTAGATTGCATTGTGTTTCTTGAGTAGCACATTTAAAGGTGATACTTTCACCTTTTTCGTATGGTTTGTCATCCATCCAGAAAAGATGACCTTTAAAGGACGTAGTGACATTTGGCAAATCTTTTTGATGACTTATAATTTGTCCTCTTCTCAATTGTATTGAATCTGAAATTGTAAACCCAATACTTTTACCTGCATAGGCTTCAATTGGATTTTTTCCAAATTCTTTTAAACTTTCGATCGTTACCTCTTTTCTATCAGACAGAATTATTATTTTATCTCCTTTTCTGATTGAACCACTTACCACTTGGCCTACCGCGATCTTTTCTCCATCAAAATCGTAAATATCTTGAATAGGTAAACGTAATGGTTTACCGATAGGAACCACTTTCTTTTTGAATGTATCTAGACCCTCTAAAATTGTTAAACCATCATACCAAGATAAATTGTCAGTCTTTTTAGCCACAAAGTCGCCTTCCACAGCGGAGATGGGAATGAAAAGAGAAGGTGTTATTCCTATAGATTTAAGGAAATCCGAAACTTGAGTTCTTACTTCAACAAACTTCTTCTGGCTGTAATTTACCAAATCCATCTTGTTCAATACAACTATGACCTGCTCAATTCCTAACATACTAAGAATATAGGCGTGTCTTCTTGTCTGCTCTTGGACACCCTGACTTACATCAACAATCAATAATGCAGCTTCAGCTTGACTGGCGCCAGTAATCATGTTTTTCACAAACTCTACGTGCCCTGGAGCATCAATGATAGTGTATCTCCTTTTTTTACTCTTGAAGAAGGTTTGAGCTGTATCGATTGTAGCTTCTTTACTGCGCTCTTCCTCTAAATGATCCATGAGATACGCAAACTTAAATTCTCGACCTAAAGCTTCCACTGCTTCTTTAATGCTTTGATATTTATCCTCAGGCAAAGAGCCTGTGTCATATAATAACCTGCCAATTAAAGTGCTCTTTCCATGATCGACATGACCAACTATTACGAATCTTAGATCTTGTTCTTCCAAGTCTAAACCTCACATGTATCCAAGGGCTCTTAGCTTTTGCATCGCATAAGCTTCTTCTTTGTCTTGAGCACGACCACTTCTTTCTCCGACTTTACTCTCTTCAATCTCTTTAATGACGTCATCAATAGTTCCGGCATTGCCTTTTACAGATTGAGTGCAAGGTTCACAGCCTAAGCTTCTGTATCTTTTACCATTCCTCGCAAAATACATGGGGTTTACAGGTAGGTTTTCTCTTTGAATGTACTTCCACACGTCAATTTCAGTCCAAGAAAGAAGAGGATGAACTCTTAGATGTTGCCCTTCCTCCTTACGAGTTTTGTATTGCTCCCATAATTCTGGAGGTTGATCTTGATAATTCCATCTGAAATTCCTATCTCTTGGAGAAAAGAATCTTTCTTTCGCTCTTATACCATGTTCATCACGCCTAATGCCCAAAAGAAGAGCTTCGAAACCGTACTCTTCAATAGTCTGTTTCAAGGCTTCAGTTTTCCTTGCAGTGCAACACGCCAATTTGTCTTTCGGCGTTATGCCTTTCTTTACTGCGTCTTTATTGTTTGATATGATAAGATTCAGATCCCACATTTTGACGCATTTATCTCTGAAATCATACATCTCTTGAAAATGAAAATATGTGTCAATATAAATTACAGGAATCGGAACCCTACCGAGAAAAGCTTTTCTAGTAAGATGAATCAATGTAGTGGAGTCTTTACCAGCACTCCAGAGCATCCCAAGCTTCTCGTATTTATTATAAGCTTCTCTGATAATGTAGATTGACTCGTTCTCTAATCTATCCAGATAATCCATTTTTAATCCTCAGTTTTTGATGAGAAATACACAGGTTTTCAGTTTTTGTTTTTTCTACATGTTTATTTATGAAACGCGTTTTTCCTATCTTTTAAGATTGCCAAAGCGATTATTATAATAAATAAGCCAAGCAGCATGGAATATATAATGCTTGAAATTTCTGTGAACAATTTCACAAGAGTTAGAACACCTAAAACTGTTGTTGTCAGCCCTATAATAAGAGTTAGATTTTTTGCTTGAGCCTTTTTAACAGTATAGGCTGCAACAGGAGTTGATGCCAAAGCACCAAGAATTAATGGAAAAGCTAAATTCAAGTCAAACGAGGTATTTGTGAATAGATAGGCTGGAACACCAACTAGGCATACTATTCCTTCTGCAAGAGATGTGATTCCTATTGCATTTTTTGTTACTTGCCCCGAAAGTATTTGTCCACTCGTAACAATGGGACCATAACCGCCGCCACTAAGACCCTTATTGAAAGCACTTATCAATTCTATGCCAAAGATTTTTTTCCATGAAAAACTACTGGGATTCTTTCTTTTGACCAGAATTATGATTCCCATCGAAAGAACCATTATTCCAATGTATGCGTTCAATAACCACTTTTGGACAGTAATCGCGAGCGAGACCGCCACGAGAACCCCTACAACACCTGATCCAGCTAGAACGTAAACACATTTTATCGGTTTTCCACCCCTTTTTAAATCAACATTATTAAACTCGTGATGAAGTACACTACTAGTTATTCCAGTTAAAAACTCGGATAATAGTACAATTGGTACTACCTGTAAGGGTTCAAAACCCATCAATAAAAGTAGAGGGGTTAATGTTGTTCCAAACCCCATTCCCAAAGTAGAATCAACATACTCGCAAAAGAAAGTCAGTAAAGCCAGCCAGATGAATAAATCCAAACTCACGCCATTCATTTAGGAGTCACTCGGCATAGTTTAATGTCATTTACATAATTATTAATGTTAGAGCATTGAAATACATTTATAAATATTACTATAAAGAGCAAAAACTAAACAAAAAAGCATGATGTGAGAACTAATATTTGTAAATGAAGAAAAAAATTGTTTAATCTATATAGCCGAGCGCCCTTAGCCTCTTTTTTACTTCTTCCTCTTCTTCCTTTGTGAAGACTTCTTCTTTATCATCTTTCTCTAAACTTGAGATAACTTGTCTCAAAACATATGTTACATAGCTAGAAACCGAGGAGAAGCCTGTGTCCTCGATACGTTTTTTTATTTTGTTATAAAGAGGCTTGGGTATGGTTATCGTCGTGTGTTTTCTCATCGACATAATTTTTAATGTAACTACATTATTATTTAAGGATTATTTCATTCCACTAATTCAAAAAGCAAAAAACAACAGTTGTGAAAAAGTTATCTTATAATACCATGAATATCTTCCTAACAACTATGGAAAAAATCAGCATTGTTGGAAGCGGAGTAGTTGGACGCATAACAGGAGACGGTTTGATCAAACTAGGCTACAACGTTATTTTCCAAGACGTAAACCCAAAGAGAGTCGAAGAGTTGTTAAAAAAAGGGTATAATGCAACTCTCGATGTAAGAAAGGCAGTTAATTCTACAAATATAACATTCATTTCTGTCCCCACTCCAAACACGAGGGGTAAAATGGAGGCTGGCTTCTTGATTAATGCTACAAAAAACATAGCTCAAAGTTTAGCGGAGATAGAAACCTACCATGTTGTTGTGGTAAAAAGCACTGTGTTGCCCACAACAACTGAGAACACAATTATCCCTTTACTTGAGAGGTATTCTGGAAAAAAAGTTGGAGAAGAGGTGGGGGTTTGCGTTAATCCAGAATTTCTAACAGAGATTCATAAAACCTGGACTGATAACAAATCGTTTTCGAGGAAGTTCTTCTCCACAGAACGGGTTGTTATCGGTGAGTTCGACAAAAAATCTGGGGTTAAAATAGAACAGTTGTACAAACCTTTGAAAAAACCCATTTTTAGAACAGATTTAAGAACTGCTGAAATGATCAAGTATGCTTCAAACTGTGCTCTTGCCAACCGCATATCCTACTGGAATGAAATATATTACATTTGCAAAAAACTTGATGTTGACTCTGTCTTTGTTGCGGAGGTTACAGGAATGGATGCCCGCATTGGCAAATATGGGACAGTTCACACTAAGGCTTTTGGAGGCAAGTGTCTTCCAAAGGATTTGAAGGCCTTCATATCATTTTCAGAAGAAATAGGACATAAACCTAAATTGTTGAAAGCGGTAGACGAAGTTAATGAGAAGATTAAGAGAGATAGAGGTGTGAGAGAGTGAACATAGAGAAGGTCGTCATAACCGCTGCAGGGTTGGGAACGAGGCTCCTACCAGCTACAAAAGAGACGCCAAAAGAGATGCTTCCACTGTTCTTTGTGAACGAGAAGCAGC
>JAUVYS010000094.1 GCA_030602965.1 Candidatus Bathyarchaeota archaeon
CCGTTATTACATGGCGGAAACCATGAATTTGGACTTAGGTCTAGCACTGAGAATGTTCCAGGTATAATCGGTTTTGCTAAAGCCATAGAACTTCGGAGGGATAAAATGAAGACGGAAGCAACTAGGCTCTCTAGACTTAGAGATCAAATCACCAAAAACGTTTTGGAAATCAGAGAGTCTTATCTTAATGGTCATTCTTCAAACAGGATATACAACATAGCTAATTTCAGGTTCACCTCAATTGAAGGCGATTTTCTGGTTTTGTCATTGGACGAAGAGGGCATAGCAGCGTCTACTGGTTCAGCTTGTACATCAAGATCAAAAGAACCAAGCCACGTTTTATTAGCGCTAGGTCTAACCCCTGAGGAAGCTTATGGAAATCTACGGATATCTCTTGGAAAATATAACACAGCGAATGATGTTGACTATCTTATTGAAGTCCTACCCAAAGCTATTGGACGATTGAGAGAACTATCACCAATGATTAAACATTAGTTATTCATGAAAAGAAACTTGAACCATGAAATCTTGGGATTTAACATAATCTTATGATATGCATTAGTTGATTAAAGATTAAGAATGGTAGAGATGTTTGGTGTATAGAAAATGTCAAAAGATGAGGTAACATACCTGACAGATGATGAACTGGAATTCTATTCAAGGCAAATAGTTCTTCAAGAGATAGGTTATAAAGGACAACTGAAACTCAAGAACGCTAAAGTCTGTATAGTTGGGTTAGGTGGTCTGGGTTCTCATGAAGCTCTACAGTTAGCATCGATGGGCGTAGGTTATATCCGTTTAGTAGATCATGACTTTGTTGAACTATCCAACCTTCAGAGACAACCACTTTATGATGTTAACTATCTTGGTTTTCCCAAAGTTGAGGTCGCTTCTAAGAAGCTACGCGAGCTCAACCCACACATAGAGATAGATCCGTTACCTCTTTTTCTAAACACCAGCAACGCTGAAAACATCATTAGTGGTGTAGATGTTGTGGTTGATGGGTTGGATCGCATGACACCACGTTATGCCCTAAATCGAGCATGTCAGAAACTTGGTATTCCCTATGTTTTTGGCGCCGCAGTAATGACTTTTGGAAACGTATCTACAATAATACCAGGTGAAACAGCATGTTTAGAGTGTTTCCAAGGAAACCTCGACGACGACACTCTGCCAAAATGCGCTGTGGTTGGTGTTCACCCTTCGATTCTGAGCATTATAGCCAGCGTTGAAGTATCCGAAGTTACAGAAGTAATCCTTGGTAAGAAGCCACAGCTTGCAAACAAATTACTACATTGTGACTTGAGCAACATGATGTTTGAAAAAGTTGCATTATCAAAGGCTGAGAATTGCCCAGTTTGTGGAACAAAACCTCTCGGACCACCCATGCTTTTGAGACATGATTTGATCAATGAACTCTGTGGTAGAGGAGGAAAAAGAGTCCTTGTAATTACGCCAAGGAAAGAAGTAAAAATAAACATTAATGAATTCGATTCTCTTCTCGAAAGAATTGGTTTCAAGATCGATGTGAAGGCGGAGCTTGGTTTAACCTTTCACAATGATCTTAATTGGGTGATAAGGGTTACTAATACAGGAATAATGATAATTGAAGGGGCTAGAAACAAAAAAGAAGCTTACGAATTTTACAAAAAAATAATGGTTCATGAGCTGAAACTTCCGAACTCAACTATATCATGAAAAAGGGACAACATGAAAATACATTTTACCAAAAAGCAGAAGGATCTACTTATCTCTGAAGCAAGAGAAAAGTATCCTGTAGAAGCTTGTGGTCTTTTAATTGGAGAAAAAAAGAGAAATGAAACTATTGTGAGAAAAATTGTATTTCTTCCTAACATATTGAAATCATCCCATACTTTTCAGATTAATCCGAAAGAAGTTTTGAAAGCCCTTTTCAAATCCAAAAAAGAAAGAAAACTTGTTGGGTTCTTCCATTCTCATCCTGCTGCTCCGCATCCTTCAAACACTGACATCAAATACATGAAACTCTGGCCAGATATGATTTGGCTCATAGTATCATCCATTGACAATAATATAGCGGCTTATCAAATCGTTCGGAATACATTCCAAAAAGCTACTGTAAAAATAGATTGAATAAATCACAATATCTAGATCCTTATCTGAGATAGAAAAAAAGCATTATTAACAAAAATAGGCAGTTAAAACAAATGTGTAAAATAAATGATTGAAAAATTCATCATTTTCATTGTTACCATTATCGCGGAGGTTTTCCTTTGTGTGGGTCTAACGGTTTCTCTGCTTCACCCGAAAAACAGGTTGTGGCCGCCTCCGAAGAGGAATTCGTGGCAGTACTGGTACATGTGGATTTTAACTTCTTTATCTACACTTGGAGTCATTGTGTTAAGTATTCTTGACTCAGATACATTTTTTCTCACTCATTGGTTCCGATATGTAATCGGAGCAATATTGATTATGATGGGTTTTATTGTGGAATTATGGGGAATAAAGACTCTGAGCTTTCACACTTCTTTGGGGCTGAAAAGTAAATTTGTTACTAAAGGACCGTACAGATATTCAAGAAATCCACAATATGTAGGTTTCATTTTAGCATTTGTCGGTATTATAATTGTCTCTAATTCGATTTTAACATTCATTACTGGTCTGTTTGGCATTTTACTATTTGCACTTACTCCTTTCATTGAGGAACCATGGCTACGTAAACGTTTCAAAAAGAAGTATGAAGATTACTGCAAAAGAGTCCCTAGATTCATCTAATTTTAATTGGACAGTTTATTATCCAGATTGGGCAATTATTGGTTGGGCATAGTTTTAATAGTTACATTTTTATGTATTTATCCGGTTTCTCTTCAAATGTTTTTTGGCAACTGGAACAACAGAAGTAGTATGTTTTTCCCTTTTGACCAGTTTTATGTTTGGTTGTCTTCTCATCTACTTCCATCCCGCACACTGGGTCTTTAACCATTTTTTCACCTCCTTCTTGTTTAGATTGAGTGTTCAAAGATTCAAACATTGATTCTCCATTTTAGACGTTCATCATCATTCTGAGCTCTAATAGTTATTTTCTGTTCTGTTTTTCCCTTATACATTACTTCAGCGACATCAGAAGCATCTGAGTACCTGACAGTGATTGATGCTGCGTGCTTTATCATGTTACTTTGATTATTAGAATTCATTAGAAGTGTGATTGGTCCATTATACCCTATGGTTTCAAGATATGGTATGCCATTTTTTTCAGCTAAATGTAATAGTTTTTCGTTCTCTTTCTCGTTTCTACCTACTATGATTTTGCTATTCCCAACCCTGAAATGTCTTCCAATCTTCAGAAACATTACATCTTTCAATGTTAACGCGTCTTTGTGTTCAAAGAAATCTCTAAGTCTTCTTGCAAAGTTTATGTCTGTTAGCAGGCAACCTCCAGCAGGACAGGGGTAATTTTTGATATTATATTTTTCAGCAAGTTGAATCTGAGGCGTTCTTCTTTTTCCTTCTATTGCATACAATCTATTTCTATCAATCATGTTTTTGTTTTCAAGTTCTGTAGCAGGGAGAAGTTTTGCTGATAATGGCCTAAGTATCTTTCCTTCCAATCCCGCCTCTTTCTCTATGAGAAACATAGCTTTCTTTCTCTGTGAGAATCCCCTCTCATTTAATACTTCACCTGTCGCAATAAACTCAGCTTCAATTTTTTCAGCCAATATCTTCGCTTTCTTGAACATGTAGATTCTACAATCTAAACATGGATTCATTTGGCTGCCATAACCGTGGGGAGGATCTGTTATCAAATCCAAATAGTCTTGGCCTGCAATTATGACATGTAATTTTATTCCTAAACTTTCAACAACCTTGTTCACAGAACACCTATCACATAAGCAGAAAGGGGTGGTGAGGTGTAAAGCTTCAACACATAACCCTAAATCTGATAGAATATGTGTCACTAGTGTTGAATCTAGTCCTCCTGAAAGTAACACAAGGACTTTTTGTTTTCCCAAGGTCTATCCATTCAAATAATGTTTAAAGTATCATAGATGACAGAGGCATGGCTGATTTTATTCTTAAATGTTATTTGTAAAGTAGCTTTTACTATTTGTAAAATCGGAGTCTACTAAATGAAACTGTTTTCAACCCCTCTATTTCAACAACTATTCCTATTGGAAAATACCTGCAACATGCAACTGCGTCTTTATAGACAATTGCAACGTTATCAGGAATTTCTTCTTCAACTACTGCTTTTTTCATCTCCTCGACAAACTTGTTAATATCCTCGTTGTTAACTCTGATCAAGTGACATTCTCTGCGATCTATTGGGCCATTTTTTGATCAAAACAATTTTTTTACTGTAAGATCTTATAAATATAACTATGTTATTATAACTCCCCTTTAAGACGTAGAGTATCCAAAATGAAAAGCGTTCAAAAAAGAAAATAGCAGCAAAAATCAAAACTTGATTCGTACGCCCCATTAAATGTCCAATTCTGACTATCATAAACACCTATTGTTTCGTGGATCGTATGATTCAAGTTGGAAAAACGAGGGGCAAGATACCAATCGAGAGGTGTGGTCTCTCCCCGACTACCATCCCTTGAGGGCACATTTATACCAAATCCCCATTTTTTTGTAAAAAAATGATTCGGAAAAGCTTGGAAATCTTACTAACAGAGAAGCCTTAGTGTAACTCTGATCACGCTGAGGAAACCCTCAGAGTGACTCGGAGCTGGGACAGAGTTTATACCGCTTTTTTTCTTAGTTTTATGGACAAATAAAGATCTAACAGGTACTCGCTAAAACGAGTTTCATTGCGATTGAGATGTTCTTCTAATCCCGGTACATTATTTTCGTCTAATTCGTATTCCGTATTCTTAATCCAATTATACAATGCCATCCAAGTTTCAAAGAATGTTTCCGCTCCTTTACATCTTGTGACAGCATACAGTCCTCCAGGTATTTTCTTAATCTCAACTTCTCCTTCCGGCTTAACATCAGGATATACGGTTAAAATAACTTCATAACCATATTCATCTTTTCCAGGAGTTGGAGAAGGATTATTATATCCAAATAACAAGTGTTTCGCTGGATTATTCCAATATCCCTTAGATTCTGCCCAAGCTTTAATTTTCTTTAACGACTCTTCTTCAGGAGTTTTACTAACTGTACATACAAAAGCAACATGAAATGCAGGAAGTCTAACATAACGTACTATAAGCTCATTCATTATTATTCATCTTACAACATCCCTTTTTATCGATAAAGGCTAATTATCCTTTTCTGCACCTTCCCGAAGTTTCTACTAAATAAGACTTAAGACCATCAAGATAAATCCAAGAATACACCTTCTAAGCTTTTATAAGGGAGATGTCTTCCGAAACATCCCTCTTTTTTTGTATGACTTGTAGTTTATTATCTGGTAGTCGGGGAGATACCACCCACTCAGACAGAAATTATAC
>JAUVYS010000050.1 GCA_030602965.1 Candidatus Bathyarchaeota archaeon
CTCCGCTTTAACAGATATTTCAACAACACGGTCTCTACTACGATTGTTAAGATCCCTAAGAAAACAGTTGTTATTTGATAAACAAGATATAAATTCCATCCATCTATGATGTCGCTTATTATTTTAATACTCATTTTTTCAACCTCTCTTGATTAAAAAAAGGGATTATGTACAATATTTACATTATCCCATGCAAAACGATTAGAATTAAGAAAAGAGGGTTGGATACCACATAGAGAAGCACGGTCTCCCCGCGACTATCCATGGTTGGATTCTGGTAGTCACTGAACTATTTGAATTCACGATTTCAGTATTTTTAGAGAGAATTGCGTGTCTCTGTTAGATTATTTTTAATTTTGTTTCGATGAGAGCTTCATCTTTCAGTAATAAAGCTTCAGTTTATTAAAACTTAAATGAAATATAACGATGGTAAACAAAGCAATGAAAAAATGCTTGATGCAAAAAAAGGAAAAGCTGGAGTGAAAGATGTCCATAGGTATCCTCCCAAAATTGATCCAATAGTGAAACCTAATATTATTCCTGTCTGCGTGATTCCAGATATAAAACCTAATTTTTTATCTTGATAGAGTTCTGCAGTAAGAGACGCTATTCCCGGCCATGTCATACTCCAGAGTCCAAATATAGCCATGGATACAGCTAAAAGAACTGTTAAGTTACTAACAAAAGGCCACAAAAAGAAGAATATTGGTAATAACAACCTGAAAAAGGTGATTGTTTTTTTCCGGCCAAATTTATTTGATATATAACCTGCTGGTATTTGGGTTAGAAAAGTTGTCACTCCAAATCCAATTGAAATAAAGAAACCAATCTCCGAAGTAGTTAAAGCAAAAGCATCCTGAAGATATAATGGAAGTAAAGAATTGGATGTTCCGATTGCGAGACCCGTAAAAAAGAGGAAATATGTCAGTGCTATTAAACGAGTAAGAGGTCTATGTTTGTGAGAAAGCTTATTTTCCGTTGTTGTTTCTTCTGAAAATGTTTTAATTTTACCAAGAGTAGCTGCAGGGATGACTGTTACAACATATACCGCTATCGCCAGATAGAATGTTGCAAACCAACCATAAGAATCCACTAAAAATCCTCCTACAAGGGGTCCAATAATTGATCCAAGTGGCCATGATAGATTAATGATGCTGTATACTGTGGTCCTCTCTGAAGGTGAAGAATATTCAGCGATAATGGCTTGTCTTGAAGGCATAAACATCGCATAAGCTATTGAGAACAGTATACTCCAAAAAATGAGCTGTTCCCAATGTGAAGCGAAACTATAAAAGAGTGGTGGAATACTCGCGAGTATAATGCTTAAAATAATTAGCTTTTTACGTCCCACTCGATCAGAAATTATACCGCTGGGTGTTCTAAATAAGCAGTCTGCAAGTCCACTGATAGAGATCACATAACTGATTTGAAAAACTGTAGCACCTAAGCTCTCAATGAATAAAGGTCTAATCGAAGTGATTAAATTCATACCTAATGCCATAGCTGTAGTAATGATAAAGATCTTCTTTAGGTCCCTGCTTATAGAAATCATTCTTTACATACTCTTTCTAAGTTATAAAAATCGATAGATTAACAAGTAAATGTATAGGTTATTAATAAAATCCGTTTTTTGGCGTATTGCATGGAACGTTGATCTGTAAAATCCATAAGCTTAATATTTCATCAAAATTTTTTGAAAAAAATTGGAATTTACAGGATTGTATATCTTATCACCCAGTGATAATACGTAAAAGTTTAGAAAAAAAAGGTGAAGTTTAGAGTACCCTTTTGTAGTGAGCACGTGACTGTACTTTTGGTGCAATGTATCTCCAGAGCCAATTAACAAATTCTTGTACATTCTTTGTTTGGATGTAAACTTCTCCTGGACCCTTCACTTCGGTTACGAAGCCTTCACCACCTAAAAGGGTAGACTTTAGACCGCCAAACATTCGCACGTCATATTCGCAAGTGTCACTGAGGGCTGCAAGGTGGTAGTTATCCACTATTAGATTTTCTCCAGATTTAAGTACATGTTTATCGATTGCTCCGAAAGTGTTGACGAAGACGTCACCCTCCCCCATTGTTTTTATCATGAAAAGGTTTTGCCCAAATAAACCTTTAGTGAAGCCCTGCCATTTAGTGTCTAATTGAACTCCTTTTGTAGATGCAATGTAACCAGCGCTTTGAATTATGTAACCTTTGCTTGAAGTCACTTCTAAACGTGTTATGTCTCCCAAGGGAGCTGATACGAAACCTACCTTTCCTGATCCGCCTTCCGCGATGTAGTCAGTAATGAACAAAGACTCTCCGCCAAGTATAGAAACCTTAATTGCACCCCATATTCCAGATCGACCCTTTCTTGTGTGCGTCTCGACTCTGATGCTACCACTCATGTAGGTCATCGCTCCGGCTTCTGCAGTAATGTGTTCACCGTTAGGGATTATCACTTCCAGTAAGGAATAAGAAGGACGATACTTTATCTCATATTTCAAATCCCCTCTAGATCCAGTTATAGATTGTGAGTTGTTCATTATTATTTCTCCTGTTTTTCAATAATTAAATTGCTAATCCTTCACTACTTTAAAACTTTTTTGAAATGCACTTGTTAACTATCAAAAATCTTAAAAATTGTTCCTCCAAAAAGCACTTTAGTGAAACCCATTGCCAGAGTTACCAGAAATTGCCACTATTGCCAAACAAATGAACAAGGAATTACTTAGAAAAAAAATACGTAAAGTTGAACCAAAACAACCAAAGAACCAACCTTTCTTGAATGAGTAAAGAAACATCATAATATTTTACCATTAATGTCACAATCCAAAAATATTTACAAAAGAACTGGGTAATAAGTAAACATTTTATTACTCAATGCGTAGCTCTAATAACCTTTTCCGCTACACACACTTAATTAAAAAAGGGGAAGTGAATGCCACATAGAGACTTATGGTCTCATCCTGACTACCATTTTTCTTTTATTTTTTCATAAAAAAAGTGGTATAAATTCTGCGGTATTGTTTCCCCCATTATGGTCGAGTGTTAGAAGAGATAATCCCAGCGCAGGAGTTTCTTCATCAAACTTTTAGATGTACTTAACCTTATTCCTCCTATCGCAAACATCATGAGCCTGTTAACCGCTGCCTGGTTAGGACTACCTGTTGCCACAGGTATGGCTTTAATCTTTGGAATACTCAGAAAGGAGCTTTCACTGATCATGCTTGCCACTCTTCTTGGAACAAATCTTAACTCCAGTGCAAATGATAACATTTACACTAGTGACTATGTTGTATATACCATGTACCAGCACAATAGCTGCTCTAATTCAAGAATATGGATGGAAAAAAGCCTTATTTATAACATTCTTCGAGATAGGTTTCGCTATTATAATTGGCGGGATAGCATTAAGAGTATTGCCTCTCATCTTGTAAATTGATTTCACATTTTCTCAAATTTAAATTCAAATATTCTAATTAAAGAAGAAAGGCGACAGTTCAGATTTACCTGTCTTGGCTCTAAGATCTTCAAGACTTACTTTCAGTTGTTTGTGCATATTCCAGAACGCTGCGGGCATATCAGGCTCAGACTTATAGATCTCCTCCATTCGCTCCATCCTCTGAAGCAATTTATCTAAACGTAAAGCGAACTGGATAGTGTACTCTTTTTTTGTATATTCTTGGTTGAAGATTAGCTTGAAGAGTCTTTCTAAGTCTTCATAGTTAGGTAAATATCCAATTGGTGTTTCAACAGCTTCAAATTCGCTATGCACTCTTCCTTCAGCCCATAAAATCCAGATCTTCTTATCCGTTTTCTTGTTGAGATACTCTCCATTGGACTTAAGGAAATAGTTAGTAGCAAAGACTTTCGGACAGTTCTTGAGACTTTTTCCAAACTTGATGTGATTCATAAGATAAGTTCCCAAAGGCACTGTCAAGAAGTCCATGTTAGACATTGGATTAGAAACTCTTACCCCCGCTTTACCTAAAGTCGCTGATGTTGTCTCTGACTCAATTGTAGCTCCAACATATACACCATGCTCCCAGTTTAAGGTTTCAAAAATAGGCACATTTGTATCTGAGTCTCTACCACCATAAAATATGCCCTGAATAATAACTCCTTCAGGGTCATTAAATTTAGGGTCAACATTATCCAGCTCACTCATACGCATTGTATATCTTGCATTGGAGTGAGACAAGGGAACCGTTTTTCCATCATCATCCTTCTTTCCTTCCCACCACTCGCCTGAGTGATTGGTTCCCCTTTTTGGCACATCATCAATTCCCATGCCTTGCCAGTAGGGCTTTCCATCAACTACTAAAACGTTTGAGAAGATTAGTTCCCTTGGCATAGCTAAAGCCTTGAAGATCGTGGGGTCATCCACAGGATTCACGTCTTTAATGATCCCGAAGACTCCGGCTTCTATGTTAACAGCTCTAGCGTTGCCTTCCAAATCTTTCCTCATATAGACTATGTCATCTCCAACAATACTTTGACCTGGTATCATGGCAGTTGAGGTTTTACCACAAGCACTTGGATAGGCTCCTGTGAAGTAGGTTACACGTTTTTTTCCTTCTGGATGAACTCCCATGACAAGCATGTGCTCTACAAGCCAGTCACTGTTATTTGCCTTGTGAATGGCAAGTCGAAGAGCTAGCTTTTTTAATCCAAGACTGTTTCCTGCATACTGATTGTTAACCGAGTACACTTTTCTATTTATTACATCAACGTATATTCTGCGTTTATCTATGTTTTTTGTGCAGTTTCTTTCATCTAATTTTCCTGCTGAATGTAAAAAAGTAAAGAAGTCTGCTGATCCTTTCAGTTTTTTGAACTGTTCATATCCATTTCTGTAAAGTATATCTTCACTATGGGCAACATATGCTGAGTCTGTTAACTGTAATGCAGAGATGGAGAAACGTGAGTTGGTTGGACCAAGGCAGAAGAAACGAACCAAGCACTCTTTACCTTTCATAGCCCCATCCAGTAACCCCAATATCTCCTTGAGCCCAGCGTTTCTTTCTATCGTGTTTATACCTCGGCTTAATTTTTTACCCGCTGGCATTAGGGTTGCGGTGTGAGGTTTGTCACGAGCCTGATCTAGGTAACCGTCATAATGGCATGTGTGCCCTTTTATCTTCAATTGTTGTTCTTCTTTATTTTCTAGAGCTAATTGTCGGACATAATCAATTTCATCCGGCTCGTCTGTTATAACTGAAACTTTTGATGGTTTACACAGCTTAACATATTTTTCAACCAGCTCTATGACATGATTGTTGTTGAGCGATCTCAACTTAACAAAGTCTTCTTCGCTCAGAACATTTCTAAGTAGGTTAATCATTATTTCAATCATCCAAGGTTTTAGTATTAAGTTTCATAATGTTTTATGTTTTCATTGTAAATATGTTAATCATCATAGTTGAATATTGAATAAACAGTTAGATTTTCACAGCATCGATATAAACATTCACATAAAGTACCTTTTCCCTGTTGTAACTATCAGATTTAATGGAACCTTTAATTTTTACCGATGTGTATATTTATCGTTAAAAAAAAGAGGTTTCATTTCAGCAATGCGTAAACTTGATGCCCTTTTATCTCGTGCTTACCAGATTATTTTAGAACAGAATAAAAAGGGAATTATTCAAAGCAAGTTATGGAAGGAGCTTGGTGCCAGTAGCCGAGAAGGTTCTAGACTTTCTCTTAAACTCGAAGAAAAAAAGTTCATTAGAAGAGAACGCGAACTTCATAATAGCCGCTGGACATATCGGCTCTTCGCAACAAGACAACCAGCGACTATCACTTCTATTCTTGATGTTCCTTGTACTACTTGTCCAGTTATTCTTAGATGCGGGGCCGGAAGTAACATATCTCCTGAAGTTTGCGATAAACTAGAAATTTGGCTTAAAGACTTGATAGGCAAAAAAGAGATTTGTAAGGAAGAGTAGTGTTGCCAAAGAGATGGCTACGAGAACGCGAAAGAGATCCTTACTATCGCCAAGCCAAGAAGGAAGGTTATAGGAGTAGGGCGACCTTCAAACTTCTTCAAGCAGTAAAAAAATATAGATTCATGAAAAAAGGAGATGTTGTCGTCGATCTAGGCGCTGCTCCTGGGGGTTGGATGCAAGCAGCTAGAAGCATAGTGGGAGAAGGAGGTTATGTTCTAGGAGTTGACATCAAAGAAATTATCCCTTTAGAACAACCAAATGTGAAAGCTATAGAAGCTAATATGATGGATCCAAGAGTTCTTGATCAAATTATGAAAAACTTGCCTAGGAAACCAAACGTTCTTCTTTCAGACGCTTCTCCAAACATTTCTGGTGTGTGGGATGTCGATCATGCGCGTCAAATTGACCTTGCTGAAACAGCGCTTGAAATGGCGATAAAAATCCTTCGTCCAAACGGCAATTTTTTTGTGAAAGTATTTCATGGAGATCTTCTCAATAGTTTCGTTAAAAAGGTTAAAAGCCCCTTCAAGTTTGTGAAGATTGTAAAGCCTAAAGTTAGCAAGTCAAAGAGCTCTGAAATCTATGTACTAGCTAAATCTTTCATAACTGAATAATCTCTCTCATTGACGGTTATTTCAAATCACGTCCCTATACACGCGATTTACAGAGAAGAAGCCTCTTTAACAGAATCCTTTTTAGAGTTTTATTTACTTAATTAAAATTGGGGTTAAACTATATGGGTGAAGTATTTAGGCCTGAAGATGTTGCTAAAGGACGTAAGAGGTTGTTTAGAGAAGCTGTAAGAGATTTAAGCCCAGATCTGAGAGATGCTATTTGGCAGATCATAGAGTCTTGGGAAGGAATGGAATCCCAAAAGAAACTTGTGAGATTGCTCGGAGAAGAAAAAGCTAAGCATTTTTTAAGAAAGCTAAGCCAATTTTAAAGAACTTGTAAAAAAACCAGGTTTCCAGTCTCTTATCAACGATCAAAAAAGATGTTTTTACCAGATATAGAGAGAGGTACACCTATTATCACATCAGCTTCCATCATATCTAGCGTCTTCACTGCTGCTCCAATAGTGTACATTAGTCTGTTATCAATGTTCATTTCGCTCGCCATTTTGACAACTGAACCAAGAGCAATTCCCAGATCCATCGCTTCAAACATGCATACTGGGCCTATAAAGTCTTCTCCCATCTTCTTTTCAGCTTTAATGAACTCAGCACAACTGTGATAGCCACAGGCTCCACAGTCAATCGGTCTTTCAGGCTTCTTTGGAACTGTCCCCTTCACTCCCACCAATAGAACTGCTGCCGAGTTTCGGACGTTTTCAGCATCTCGATTGAAAGACGATGTTAAAATCTTTTTTTGTTTAGCTTTTTGTTCCATTGCTTTGGCTACATTCTCTTTCTCTTTACCGGTTATTATCATAGTCACTATGCGATCCACTCCCCGTGTTTTTGGCGCAGTTCTCGCGCTTGCTACCATAAGCTTAGCAGCGATAAGTGTGGCGTCTTCTTCTGCTTTTTTACTTTTAATAATCGTCAATGAAATTCCTCAGATCATTATATTGCCCTTTTTTTTAATTAATATATTGATATACGCCCATGTGGAGTTAAGTCTTATTCTTGTCCTATGAATCTTGAATCCTCAATTTCATCGTATCCTCTTTGAGCTTTTGATGTAAGTTTATGAAATATTATCTGCACGATTCTGGTTCCAGGATAGAGCTTTACTGGAGAGGTATTTTGGCAAAAGACTTCAAGAACCATGGGCACTGGTTTAGAGAAGCCAGATCCAGGGTTAACGAGGCCTGCCGCAAGTACAACTATCCCCAGTCTGGCTATACTACTTCTTCCTTGTAAGGTGGCTGCTATATTATTTGGAATAGCGATTTTTTCAATGGTTTTTGCAAGTAGGAATTGTCTTGGTTGAATTTCGAAAGCTTTTCCGTCAGTATCTACAACTTTCATTTTTTCTTTTTGAATAGGGATTCTAGAATCTATAACTTTTCCTTTCTCAAAGAGAGTGAATTGGCTCGAGAGAGTCAAATCTACTGAACAGGGGTTTAAATTCTTCTTCTCGAATGGGATTATCTTTATTTGGTCTTCCTCTACAGCTTTCAATATGTCTCTGTCAGATAAGATCATTTTTTTCACTTAATTTTAGTTTATTATGCAAGAGAACGTTTCTTTTGGATATAAAAGTGAATGAGGAAGATACTTTAAACGTGTCCATCGTAGTTCTTTCATT
>JAUVYS010000096.1 GCA_030602965.1 Candidatus Bathyarchaeota archaeon
AGCACGGTGTACACGGCTAAATATTATGTATACGACTTGAACGTGGTAGTTATAGATGCAGCGTCCACCCCTCTTCAAGGCAGCACCGTTAAAGTGTTCCTACCAAATGGAACAGCCTTAGAAACAGTTACTGCAGATGGGTCAGGAACCGCGTTCTTCCATCAGATGCCTACTAGCAACTACAACATTGAAGCCACTTACTGGAGCGTTACAAACTCAACGACCTTAAACCTCATAGAGAATCTAAACATACAACTCCGAATACCTATGTTAAACATGTTAACCCTCGTACTCTTAATATTCACAATAGGCGGAGTCATCGTATTAGCGGGTAACTATTATAACATAAGAGAAAAGATCATAACGACAAGAGTAAAACGAGGACGGAAGAAGAAGTCAAATTCAGAGAAAAAAACACTCTCGTCTCTTAATCTATAAACTCAAGGTCAGTGCAAATACAAAAAAGAGCAAGCATTATAGTTTGTTTAAGGAGGCGCTCTTCTGTCTAAGGAAGAGATGACTAAAACTATTGTTAATGAAGTTGAAAAATGTAAGAAGTGTGACTTATGGTGTCAAAGAAACAAACCTGTTGCTGGTTCAGGTGCTCTCAGCGCGGATGTTGTGTTTATTGGTGAAGCCCCTGGACGAAATGAAGATCTTCAAGGCCTTCCATTTGTAGGATCTGCAGGCAAAATATTGGACACTCTTCTCCTTCAAATAGGAACCTCAAGAAACGAGGTATACATAACAAACATTGTTAAATGTAGACCCCCAAAAAACCAAGCCCCTAAAACAAAAGAAATCGAAGCTTGCGGGTCTTATTTGGATAAGCAGATTCAAATTATAAAACCCAAGATTATAGTGACATTAGGAAGACATTCTACAAAATATGTTCTCTCTAAAGTTGGCTTGAAGGTAACTAACATCTCTGCTGTACGTGGTAAAGTACATCATGTTCACATGTTTGGAAGAAACTTCACTATTATTCCAATGTATCATCCAGCTGCTTCTTTGTATAATCCCAAGTACAAAGATTCCATTCAAAAGGATTTTCAAACCCTGAAACATGAATTAGTTAAGCTCAAAATATGACCGAGAAGATCTAAACTCTTTTAATCTGTAAATTGGAATTAATTTAGTATTTCAAGTATCATAAAAATGATTCAAGAGGGTGTAGTTTATGAAAGCATCATTCAATCAGCGGTTTGCAAAGCAGGTAATAAGAGAGTCCATGAGGATTTCGGAAAGGGAAAACGTCTACATATCCTCAGTAAGAAACGCGTTGGATTTAGCTGAAGCAATGGCTCTTGAATGCGCTCTAGTGGGAGCTAAGCCTATTATAACAACATATTCCAGCAAATATATGAAGAGAGCTTTAACTGAGCCTGAAGAAAAATATATAGAATACACTCCAAAACACCAACTTGCAGCTATAGGAGAAACAGATGCTTATATTGGCATAGGTAGACCTGCCCTTTCTACAGTTCCTCTCTCAAGAATTGGAGCTTGGAGAAGGGGTAGAAAACCAATTAGCGATAAGATCGATGAGAGGAAAACACACTGGGCGGCTGTTGCTTATCCAACAAGAGAACGAGCAAAAGAAACCAATGTTCCGTTTAATAAGATTAAGAACAGTATTCTGTCTGCTCTTGACATTGATTATAAGGATCTCTCAAAGAAAGGCTTCGCAATTGCCAACTATTTAGCTGACTCTAGAGAGGTTCATTTAACATCTCCTCTTGGAACAGACTTGACTTTTCAAGTCACCGGAAGAAAGTGGATCGTTGATGATGGTGTGATCAGTGAAGAAGACGTAGCTATGGAAGATGTTGGATTGAATTTGCCTTGTGGAGAAATTTTTGTCTGTCCTATAGAGGAAAGCGCTCAAGGCACTGTCTTCTTTGATGTACCCACCTACTATTTTGGTCACAAAGTGAAAGATCTCCACCTCGTATTCCAAGAAGGAAAGGTCATCGAACATGACGCTAAGGAAGGGAAGAGAGATTTTAAGGAAGTGCTTGACTCAGCGACAGGTGACAAAGACAGGATCGCTGAATTTGCTATGGGGCTCAATCCGAAAGCTACTTTCATAAATAATATACTTGTTGATGAAAAAGTCTTAGGTAGCGTACACGTAGCAATAGGTAGTAATAAAGGTCCAGCTTATGGTGGCAAAAACGACAGCAGCATCCACTGGGATCTAGTCATGACAAAACCAACAGTCGTCGTAGATGGCAAGACTGTCATGAAAGAAGGAAAATTCAAAATATAGAAATCAATTTAACACAAAAAAATTATGAAAATGTTTGAGTAGAATTAGCTACTTTTTCTAAATAAAAATAATAATTCTAAGACTGCCCACACAGAGGTCTAGAAGTGAGTAAAAAAACATTAGAAGTCATAATTGGGTTAGAAGTCCACTGCCAGCTCACTAATTTGGAAACTAAACTTTTCTGTGGGTGTCCGTCAGATTATAGAGGATCCAGGCCCAACAGCCATGTCTGTCCAGTCTGCCTTGGTCTTCCTGGCGCTCTACCAGTTTTAAACGCGAAATCGGTAAAAGACGCAGTTATGGTTGCCCTCGCATTAGGCTCAAAAATACCTGAGAAGACCATCTTCTTCAGAAAGAACTATTACTACCCTGATATGTCAAAGAACTTTCAGATCTCTCAATACGATAAAGCCGGAGGCATACCTATAGCAACAGGTGGTGCACTGAAAATTGAAGGCAACCATAAACAGAAGAAAGTTGGAATCATAAGGTTACAGCTTGAAGAGGACCCTGCAAAACTTGTACATTTAGGCACAATCAAAACGTCGCCATACACACTTGTTGACTACAATCGATCTGGTATTGCGCTTCTCGAAATTGTAACTGAGCCAGATCTAGAATCACCAAGTGAAGCCCGCTTATTTCTGAAAAAATTGAGGTCGATCCTTGAACATCTTGGAGTATCTAATGGTGAACTTGAAGGCGCAATGAGAAGTGACGCAAACGTGTCCATAGCAGGAGGAGGCAGGGTTGAAATTAAGAACATATCCTCCTTCAAAGAGGTTGAAAGAGCCCTGCATTTTGAGATCATCCGTCAAACATCCAAGATGGAAAGAGGAACCCAAGTACAGATGGAGACTAGACACTGGGATGAAGCACGGAGAGTCACTATCTCCCTTAGAACTAAAGAGACAGAGCAAGAGTATCGATACTTCCCTGAACCTGACCTCGTTCCACTCGTTATTTCAAAAGATTACATTGAAGAATGTAAGAAAATACTTCCAGAGTTACCTGATGTGAGAGCTAGACGTTTTGTTAAACAGTACAGAATACCATTATATGACGCAAGAGTGTTAACTGGAGAGAAAGCTTTAGCTGACTTCTTTGAGGAATGCACCAAGATTTACGATGACCCAAAAAAGGTTAGTAATTGGGTGATGGGGGACCTTTTAAGAAGACTTCATGAAGAGGACGTTGAAATTAGAGAATCAAAAATCACACCAAAACACCTTGGCAAAATGCTAAACTTAACTGATGACGGTGTCATCAGTGGAAAGATAGCAAAAAAAGTTTTACAAATAATGGTCAAGACCGGGAAAATGCCAGAAGAGGTTGTTGAGGAAGAAGGGCTGACTCAAATCTCATCAGAAAAACTTCTGGATAAAATGGTGAATAAAGTCTTTGAGCGCCATCCGAAAGCTGTGCGGGATGCGTTGAAAGATGAGAAAGCAGCACATTTTCTGGTTGGAGAATTGATGAGAGTCACCAATGGAAAAGCTGACCCACAACTTGCAAACAAGATAGTTAAGAGAAAATTGAAACAGATCTCAAAGTTAAGAATTTAACATTCATTTTCTTTTTAGCGTTCTTTTTAGTCCTTCAAAATTCGAAAATAGAAACAGTAGAAGCCCAACAACAAAAATACCCCATCCGAAAGTCCACGCTTGAGATTCAGACAAGTTGAATAGTCGATAAAGAGCGTAACTAACGAAGGGTGCGCTAATCATCAATAAAGCTATTAAGACGTCTTTAAAGGACGCATAAGATATACGTTTATTTCTATTTTTGAAGTTTCTCTTGGACAAGCTTGATGGCACCTGAATTTCAAAGGTTTATTGTATTACTTCCTTAATTGTTTTTCTTGCGTGGATGATGTAGCCGGTGTGTCCTATCATCAGGGTCTCAGGTCTTGTTTGCCCACGTTTCACTTTCATTCTCCTCACTATGCTCTCTAATGCTTCTATTTCAACAAATCCATTTTCCTTCAGTACTTCTACAGTGTTGACAACTTGCTCTATTGTAGGACTAAAAGACACAAGAACCCCACATGCTTTTAGAGCCTCGTAAGCTACGGGTACAACCTTCCATGGTGTTGCTAAATCAAGCACCACTGCATCAACATCCTTCTCTTCAATTCCAAGCGTCACATCCTTATTTTTCAAAACAACGCGATCTAACATTCCAACTCTTTCCAAGTTCTTCCCTGCTTTTTCCATGAATTCAGACTTTATTTCATAACTGTATATTTTACCTGAAGAACCAACAAAATTAGCTAGAATGGTAGTTAACGCTCCACTTCCTGTACCCGCTTCTACCACCCTGCTTCCACAACCAATGCCCGAATATACCAGTATTAACCCCATGTCCTTTGGATAGATGATTTGAGTTGCACGCAACATTTTTCGGGTATAGTCTAGAACCGAGGGTTTCAACAAAACAAAATCTGCACTCAAACTACTCTTAACCAACTCTCCAAACTTTCTACCAATAATATCATCATGATTGACATAGCCACGATGAGTGTGGAAGCTATTGCCAGGTTTCACCTTGATTAAGAAAGTTCTTTTCCTGTCCAAAAAAAGCAAAACATCATCGTTCTCACGAATAATTCCACGATCAGACAACCCAAAGAATCTCCTAAAATAATGACATAGCAATTACGAGTAATTAAAACAATGTATAGTAAGGAACGATTTTATGATTCATAAGCACATGAAGTACTTTTACTTGTAACGGGCTCTACGCTTCTGCCGAGCCTTCTTTTGCCGCTTCATCTTTTTCTTCTTTGTCTTTTTACTGTGATGTTTCCTAGCCATTATCATCACACACTGATACCCACATACAAATAATAAATATCTTATAAGTTTGTTAAAATGTCAGAAACATAAACAATCGATTTACCTTTTAAACATTACATAAACAGAAGCTTATGTAACACGCGCAATATTGGATTAAAAGATAATGTCACAGGACGGCCAGATAAAGTTCAAAGGTTATCTAATGCTCTGGATTGGACAACTGGCGTCACTGTTAGGATCCTCTATAGCTCAATTTGTCATTATTTGGTGGATGGCTTTAGAAACTGAAAGTACTCTATACCTGTCGATAACTTATCTTGTTGGTCTTGC
>JAUVYS010000027.1 GCA_030602965.1 Candidatus Bathyarchaeota archaeon
CCGGCTCTGTGTTGTCCTACCTGTCCCCATCCATGAGTTCTTGATCCCCGCTGCTTTCTTATTTTTCTTTTACTGTGTGGCATTATCATTCCCTTTTTTCATTGGTACAATAAACTATCTCAGTGGACATGTTTCTGTTTAAACTATCTTTTACTAAGTTGTTTTCTTTTGACCTTTAAACTTCTTTCTTATAAAATGCGCGGATTAGATGATAGGTGGAAAAAATTTTTTAAAGAGCATGCTTTTTGGATTAACCCATCTTTTCTATAAGTTCGTTAATGTCTTCTCCTCTGTATCCGAGCTGTCCGGTTGGGTAAGCTTTCTTAACAGGACCACGAAAGCCACCTTTTGGTGGATGTAAACGAAAGACGGGTTTCAATCCTAGATTCTGAAGGTTGGTTTCTAAATTGTAAATAGCCTTTGCTAATTCACTTATAGACTTGTATCCAAGTTTTTCCTTCACATAGTTATCATTTAATCTCATATTTCCTATTGTTCTCCCTCTCTTTTTCAGAAGACGTTCAACACTTTCTAATGTAACCTCTCCCCATGTCGCATAGTCCTTAATTTTCTTAAACATTCCCAGTTTTGAAGGTTCATTAGACATGAGTATTGCATGGTTCTTTTTATGTAGACGTAAAAGCTTCAATGTGTCTTCAATTTCACCACGAATTGTAACCCTGCCTCTTAAACGTAAAACAGCCATAAGTTTACTTGTTTTTTTTCCCAAAACTGATCACCTAGACCAATCAGTTGGAGTAACAATTCGGTAAGTATTTTTTAATGCGTTATATGTTGCAAAAGCATATGATGGGATGGTTCTTGTCGAACCATAACTTCTAGTCCAACAATCACTGATTCCAGCAAACTTCATGATAGTTTTAGCTACATCGCTAGCGACTATACCTAATCCTCTTGGACCTGGCTCAATCTTAATAACCACACTTCCACATTTACCTCTTACCTTCATTGGGAATGAGTGTGGTTCACCGCAACTGCACTCCCACCTGCCACACCCTCGACGCACTGGAATAATATTAAGTTTGGCGTCCACTATTCCTTTCTGAATAGCTGATCTGACTTGTTTATCTTTACCAGCGCCAAGTCCAACAATTCCTTCATAATTTCCGACAACCACTATAGATTTAAACCTTGATCTTTCTCCAGCATCTGTTTGTTTTTGAACTAAATTCACATCCAACACTTCTTCTTGTAAGTTCGAGACAAGGAGGTCAACGATTTCAGGTTCTTTTATCTTTAATCCTTGAGTAAAGATGTCTTCGATTGAAGCAACTCTTCCCTCTAACACCATTCTTCCTACTCTTGTACGTGGAATCCAATTCTCAGCTTTTTCTGTTTCAGTTTTTTTCATATTTACAATCAACCTTTGAATGTTTTAGCAATTTTTTCCTTTGTCTCATTGAAATGTTTCGATAGCTCTGAAGGCTTTAAACCTACAGCTAAGTATCTTGAAAATCTTTTCTTGTAGGTTTCAGGATCGGTTTCACTCAATTTTTCTGCATAATTAGATATGTGTTCTCCTCTAGTTCTCTCTTCACTTGGTAACATGCTTTCGCCATGAGGTACATCCATGCCTGAGTCAACTACTCCTTTTAGAGCTGCAAAGACTTTTGCGCCTGGTGTAGCATGCTGTAGACCAATGTCCAAAATAGCTTTTTTAACGCCCTTTTTAAGTATACGGTGACCAGCTAAAAACCCTGTTAGATAAGCCGAAGGTACATTTCCTTGATGAGCTTTCCAACCATGTTTTTTGACAAGGTCTTTGGAATGAGCAGAAACTAAAGTCAAATCACCATTAACCTTGGCTTTTACCAATTGAATAAAAGTGTGTTTTAATGAGGTTCTTACGACTAGCCTAGGTAAATTAGAGATTATCATTTTCTTTCTAGCGTGATAATCTGTAAGCCCTTTTCTTCGTCTTCTAAAAGCTACGTAGTTTACGTTTCTAGTCAAATGTTTATTACCGCCGTTTAATTAGTTTATGTGTCTTTACATGTTCATCTAGATGAGAAGCATCTGCAAAAGCTCCTCCCTTGATCATACCATATAATCTTCGGTACACATCAGATGAAATAACACGCGTTTCTCTCCAATTCTTCAATTTTTTCCTTTGCAATCTCACTTTTGTCATCCACATCCTTTTTGAAGAAATTTTTGAGGTTTTATGACCTTTTCTTCTTCCTTCTCCTCTGCGTCGCCCCTTCTTCTTTTTTGCATCTGAAATGCGGGCTCTACTACGACTAACGCCCTGTTTCGGTCTAGCTTGTATCACCTTTTCATGTATTAACCGGCGGATGTCTTCTCTTGTTATAGCGGTCTCAACACCTTCTGTTCTCTCAGGGTCGATCCAGACCCTGCTTTTACCGATCTTTAGTATCTTAGCTGCCAACTTCTTCTTGTTCTTCAATCTCATATTCTTCTCCTCCAGGATTAACGACATGGAGTTTGAGTTCTTCTGCCCTTTCAAGCAGCGTCATCTTTTTTCTCAATCCAACCGTATGAGCTATTCTCACAACCTGCTTACTTGAATCCGTTTCTTCAAGTTCTTTAAGATTAAATACGATTTTCTCTTCTTTACCTGATGGATGATAATAGCGAACTTTTTTCGGTGATCGATATCCAATGCTTACGTGTTTTGGCCATCCACTTTCTTTAGTTCTCATATGATGGTCTATTCCCTTTGGCTTTCTCCAAGAGCTTCCTAGCCTTTTGTACCTCCATGCTTCGTATCTTTGAAAATCTGGTTTTTTACTTTTAAGAGCACTTCTGTTTCTCATTTGCCTTTGTTTTTCTCTATTCTCAAGGCTTTCGTTTTCTTCATTTTTTTTCTTGTCTGTTTTGGTCTTTGTATGTCTTTTTCCTCTGTTTTTCTTTTGTTTCATTGCATTCCCTCTGTTTTCTCATACACATAGACGCCGTCAAGAAAAACCCGGGGGTCATACTTTTTTATTCTAGTTGCTTGCTGAATGTTGGCAGCTGTTTGGCTTACTTCATCTATGTTTATTCCCTTAACAATAACATCTTCAGCGTTTACTTCAACTTTGGTATTTCCAACAATTTTTGCGATTCTTGGGCTACGTTCTCCATAGAAGTTTTCAATAATGACCTTTTCGTTTTGTACTTTTACAGATATTGGAAAATGGGCAAAGACAATCTTGAGCTTATAAGTGAACCCTTTAGTTACACCGATGATCATTTTTCTAATTCTAGAGCTAATCGTCTTCACCATTGCTGCAGTTTTCTTATTAGGCCAACGTGTTTCAATAATCACTTTGTTATCTACCTTTTTAATATTCACTGACGCGTGGGTAAAGTCTTGTTGGGCCTCACCTAGGGGACCATTAACAGTGACTTTTTTTTGGTCAATAGTTAATTGTAAACCCTCTGGAATCTTGGTCTCTACACATTCTACTGTTGTCTTGCCCATTATTGTACCTCCTAGTAAACGTAAGCCAGTAGTTTACCTCCAATCTTTTTCTTCTTAGCCTTTTCATGGGAAAGCACTCCTTTGGAAGTTGAGACGATTAAGATGCCAAAATCTTTTGATGGCAGATACTTTTTCTCCCACCTTTCAATCTCATCAACTTTTACAGGAAATCTAGGTCGAATAGAGCCACATTTATTCACTCGGCCCAACAATTGAACCTTAAACTTTCCGAATCTACCATCTTCTATATACTCAAATTCACCTATGTATCCGTTCTTTTGCATTATTCTTAGAACGTGGCTAATCTTTTTTGAAGCGGGAGTGATAATACACTCTTTCTTTAATCGTAATTCATTGTTCGTAATTGTGGAAAGAGCATTTGAAAGTGGATCAGATCTCATATGTTTTTCCCTCATGAATATTTTTTAAAACCTAGTTTTTCAGCAACCTCTCGGAAACATCGTCGACATAGGTTCAAATTATATGAATGTATAAGCCCACTATAGGTACCGCATCTTATACACGTTCTATGTTCTTTTTTATTAGTGTTCTTTGTATTATTCGTTTGTGCACTCAATTATTTCTTCTCCGCTTTTTGCTGTCTATCTTGAAAAGATTTTGTTGTATTTTTGTACAGTTGTATATAATGTTTAACCATTTTGCAGATCAAGAACAAGATAGGTGATCTGAAAGAAAAATTACAATGTTTTAATGATTATTTAAATAATGACCTATAAAGCAGTGTCTTTTTTCATTCAATGATTTCGATTCTAAATTTGTCTCTGATGAATTTTACAGCTTCTTCTGGGGTCACTCTTTGCTTCTTTCCTATTGATTTGAGTCCCTTTTTCTTTTTAATACTGTATGAAGGTTTTTCTATTGAGACACACACATCCATACCAAATATGCCAAGCTTTGGATCATATTTAGTTCCAGGTATATCGATGTGCTTCTCTATTCCAAATGCAAAATTACCTTGCCTATCAAAATTTGAAATAGGTAGTTTATTGCCAACACTTTCGAAGGCTTTTGTCAAAAAATCTTTAGCTGCTTGTTTTCTTAGGGTGATAATGCAGGCAATAGGCTCGTTTTTCCTAACTCCCCAGTCTTTGATGGCCTTTCTTGCAAGTCTTTGACATGGTTTTTTACCTGTTAATTGTTCAAGTACTGTCATAGCCTTCTGTAATGGTTCTCCTGATTGTCCAACAGCAATATTAATGACTACCTTATCGATTCGCGGTGTCTGCATAGGGTTTAAACCTATTTTTTGTGGTTTCACTAACTCACTCATTCTTTTTCCCTTCTGGTAGTGATATCCAAGGTTTCTCTTTGCCTATAGCAAAAACAAATTTTATGGGTGTTTGAATTTTCTTCACATTTGCACTTTCAAGTGTAACGATTGTTGGATGGGCGCCTCTTCCCTTTTTGATTCTTGTTATCTTTCCCCCGACGCCAACATTTTTTCCATCTATAATTATTGCTGGTATACTTTTTCTTATCTTAGTGTGTTCTAAAATCTTCTTTTTGGACAGACTAATTTTCAGAACATCTGTTGTTTCATACTCTTGATCTTTAGGTTGTCGGGGTCTTTTTTGATCAAGCAAGATGTTTTGTCCATCATGTAGATTAAGTTGTAATCTTCCTCCTTTTACACTTGTTTTTCCTGTAATTTTGAATAATTTGAAGGATTTTTCTTTTCCCTTAATTTTGTGTAGACTTAATATGTTTTTGGGAGATGGAAGTACACGATATGCTATTTTCATCTTTGGTATCTCTATAACATCCATCAAACCTATTGGATAATCGTATTCTACTACAAAACGCCCATCGACTATAATCTGCTTTTCTGAGATTATCTTCTTTGCTTCTCTTTTTGTTTTAGCGAGGTTAAATACGTCTCTTATTAGAATAAGTAAAGGCATACATCTATTAGCAGGATGAGGTCCAGCTTTTGGTTTGACAGTCCAAACATATTCTTTTCTATGAATAGGCCAGAATACAGGAGCTGGATGCCTTTTGATGTGATGTGCTCCTCCCATTTTTGTCATCAATTAACCTCCAAAAATGATTTTGTCATTTTTTTCTCCTTGTTTTTGCTTTTGTTTTCTTTTCAATGTAGGTCCGTGTGGTTTTTCTCTCTAAAACATCTTTTCGCCATTGGTCATCAAGATTTAACCTTTTAATCATGACTTTTGAAGGATGAATTGGAACAAAGACGGTTGTGCCATCAACTTTTTCTCTTGTAATACCCTCAATGCGTACTCTGTAAGATTTTGGATCTACCTTCATTATCTTGCCTTCTATTCCAGTGTATTCTCCTCTCATAATAATGACTGTGTCTCCTTTCTTCACTCGCAATGAGCGTGTTCCATGTTTCTCTCTCAGTTCTGGTGAGAGGGGTGCTGATAGGCCTTTGCCTCTTTTATGTGATGACGCTGCGAATAAGGCTTTTCTCTGTTTACCAGGCTTCCTTGATAGGCTTCTCAATTACAGGGGCACTCCTAAATAATGGTTCTTGATGTGCTTGCAATCCTTGGCCATCTTACAGCAGCTTCCTTAGAGACGGGTCCTTTAATATCAGAACCCTTCAATTCACCTTCAGGTGTCAAGAGGATAGCGGCGTTATCTTCAAATTGTACGGAGACCCCATCTTTCCTTCTGTAAGGTTTTCTCTGTCTAATTATAACGGCTGGAAGAATTTGTTTTCTTAATTCGGGTTTTCCTTTACAGACCGTAACTAAAACCATGTCTCCAACATGGGCAGCTGGCAGCCTTCTTAGTCTACCTTTGTAACCTATTACGCTGATTATTTTGAGCCTTTTTGCTCCAGTGTTGTCAGCGCAATTTATAACGGCGTTGACAGGTAGTCCTCGAGCTACATGAGGGTTATAATCCATTATGCCTTTACCTGAGAGCGCTCGAGTTTTTGGCCGTGGCATATTAATTCTCCTGCAACTTTTCAATTACTACAAAAGAAATTGTTTTACTTAGTGGACGGCATTCAGCAATTTTAACAACATCGCCTCTTTTTGCTTCTATGCAAGGAGGACTGTGGGCAGCAATGTGGTTATGTCTTCTATCATATCTAAGAAATTTTTTCTCATAATGGTGATAATCTCGTCGAACAACCACTGAATTTTTCATCTTATCACTAACTACTGTTCCTACAAATACACGTTTTCTAGTAGACAGAGAACCATGAAAAGGACACTTTGAATCTTTGCATTCTTGGTTAGGTATCTGTGGCTTCCTTTTTTGCATTTATCTTCTCCTCCTTTTTCTTGTTCTCTCAACAGGTCTCCCTACTATTTTATCTCCCATGATCCTAACTTGTTGTCCACTTGGAAGAGTGAAGTAGAAGATGTTATTCTTCTTTGGAACTGCCTTTTTTTCACAATTATCTGATATAATAATCATGTTCCTTGATTCATTAACAACTTTACCTGCGATTTCTACATTGTCTGAAAAAGAGTTTAAAAAAACATTAACACGAAGTCCTATTAGTTCATGACTAGTAAGATTTTGTTGTGATATTTGCCTCATCTGTTTTTGGCACCTTTAATGTTTTTTCTCTTCTCCTCGTTTTTGATTGTTAAAATTCTGGCAATTCCCTTTCTAATTTCTTTTATTCTAGCTGGGTTTTCTATGCTTCCTCCCGCCTTCACCATGGTTTTCACCCTCATAAGTTCTGTATTAAGCTCTGTAAGTTTCTTTTCTCTCTCCTCATTAGTGTATTTACGAATTTCTTCCATCCTATGTAATGGCATTAGTCTTTACCCTCCTTTGTTAAAATTTCCACCTCTTTTTGCTCATTTTCTATCACACCTTCCTTTTTTGGAGATACGATTTTTACTCTGTCAGGAAACGTAGCGTCTCTTGGAATAATACTGACTTTTACACCAATCATCCCTAGCTTCAGTTGTACGTGAGCTACAGCAGTTTTTGTATGTTTTTCTGCTGGATAACCAGATTTAGGGATATAGCCTTTACGAAACTTTTCAAACCTATGTCGTCTACTCCTTAGTTTTCCACTTATTACTATCTCTACTCCTTGAGCGCCAGCTTCCATGATTCGGTTTAATGTCCAAAAACATGCTCTGCGAAAGTGCACTCCTCGTTTAAGATCTGAGGATATTTTTGAAGCCATAATATTAGGGTTAAATTCCGGTATCTCAATCTCAGCCACAGCCACTTGAGGGTTGGCTAAGCCAAATCTTTGTTCCAGAATCCTTGTTAGCTCTCGTACATTCTCTCCTCTTCGCCCTATGACAATGCCAGGCTTCATGGCGTAGATTGTTATACGTGTTCCAAGAGGGGTTCTAGTTATTTCAGCTCTTCCATATCCTGCTCTTTCTAATTCTTTACTTAGAAATTCATAGATTTCTTCATTTCGAAGAGCTTCACTGATAAAATGTTTAACTGCTGATAAAAGATCACTCCATTTCTTCAACAATCATTTCAATATGACATAAGGTGTTGTGGCTTGGTGTAGCTCTTCCGAAAGCTCTTGGTACGTAGCCTTTTATCTTTCGAGACCTTTGAGCTGCAATATGAACTATTTTGAGCCTGTCTATGTCTAAACCCTTAAACTCTGCATTTGCTTCGGCGTTATCAAAAACCTTCATAATTTCCTGAGCTGTCTTAACAGGGTAACGTCCTGCATAGAAGCCTTCAATTCCCGTTTTGTGTCCAACCTTCTTTTTATGATGCCGATAAGGAACCGCTTTTCTCTTATCAATTACTTCTTGAAGAAAAATCCTAGCCTTATCCAAAGACATGTTCCTGATCTTTCCACAAACTTCTCTAGCAGCTTTTGGCGAGATTCTTAGATCTCGTCCACTAGCCTTCGCTGTTCTATCTGGATCTAGACCCATGACTGAATAGTTCCATTTTGGCATATTTTTACCACTTTAAGTTGCAGAACTACAAAACAAAATCATAATATTAAAGTTTTTATGATAACTCGCTAATTTTATGAATTAACTGGCTATTTTAATATAGAAACCCAGTTTTAATTGAAAAAGTGACGCTGTTTTGGGCTTTTCACCTTAATGGAACATACATGCTTGAACGTGAAGCACCAATTCCAGGCATGCCATGTGTTACCCTTTTTCTAGTTAAAGTAAATTCTCCAAGAAAACGTCCTATTTTTTCAGGTATAATTTCAACAGGAACAAACTCTTTTCCGTTATGAACATTAATTGTTAATCCAACCATTTCTGGCAGGATAACCATATTTCGACAGTGCGTTTTTATTGTCACCTCTTTTCCTTCTTCTCTAGCCTTCTTCACTCGCCTAAGTTTCTCTATAAATATTCTCTGTTGACGCGTTAACCCTCTTCTTAAAGATCTTCTCTGTCTTGCTGGTAAAATACGTATAAAATCGTCCATAGAAAGCTGTTGTAGCTCCTCGGTCGTGTATCCTTTATAGGTGAACACTCTAGACAATGTAAGTTTCAGCTCTTATGTATATTTCAGGAAGCGTAAAACACAATGACTATTTAAACATTTTAATCTTGATCACAACATAATTCAAATTTAAATATACATTAAAGCTATAGAGCTGGCTTCATCGTCTTCTCTTCTTTCTACCTGACTGTCGAGGAGCAATGTGACCAACTTTTTGGCCAGGCGGTGCATGTCTAGAAACACTCGTAGGCTTCAAAGATCGGCTTTTATGGCTACCCCCACCATGAGGATGCAAAGCAGGGATCATAGCTACTCCTCTAGTCACAGGATAAGCACGACCTTTGGCTTTCATCCACTTTGCTTTCTTACCCGCCTTCATGAAAGGCTTGCTTGTCCTCCCTGAACCTGATATGACACCAATAGTGGCCCTGCATGAGGAGTTCAATATCGTGGACTTACCTGACGGAAACTTGACTATGATTCCTTTAGGTGTTTGTGCAATGACAGTAACATAGGCTCCGGATGATTTTGCTGCTTTCCCACCGTCTCCAACTTTTAGTTCAATGTTGTTAACTATAGTTCCTAAAGGGATTTGGCCGAGGGGAAGAATGTTTCCAACCTTAACTGGGGCTTCTGATCCAGCAAACACTTGCTGACCAACAGATAAGCCTTCCGTGGCGACACTATAAAATGTGTAACCTGTCTCAAGTTTAATTTTAGCTAAAGGAGAACCTCTTCCAGGATCGTGGATCAATTCCTCAACAATCCCTTTTAGGAGTTTATCTTCCGTAATCTTTGTTATGGTTGGATATTTGGTTGCACTTACCCTTTTATGGGTTGGAGCTTTGAAGGTTGAACTTTTTCGACCTTTTCTCTGAGCTCTAAGTCTTTTTCCCATTTAACTCGGCCTCTATAATATTCCCAGTTTAATCGCCAAGTCTGAAGCTTTAAATTCAGGATGCAATTTTACATAGGCTTTCTTCAGACCTTTTGAAGTAATTACTATGTTGACGTCAGAAATCTTTGTCTCATAAAGTTCTTCAAAAGCTTTCTTTATGTCAGCTTTTTTGGCTCTTAAGTCCACTATGAAGGTCAATTTATTCTCCGTCTCAATTAATGAGACAGCTTTTTCGGTCATAAGTGGATAAAACACGATTTTCTGAAATTTGGTTTTTACCATGTTTTTATCCTCAGATAAACATTTTTCCAACTTTCTTAATCGCAGATTCAGACCATATAGTAAGTCTGCCTGGATGAGTGCCTGGAGCAAGTAGTTCAGTGTTGAGTTGTTCAACTATGACAACGTTTACTCCTGGAAGGTTTCTTGCGGCTCTACTAATTCCATCATCTTCAGCTACAACGATTAAAGGCCCCACCCTCTTCTTCATCTTTCTTCCTCTGCTTGTCCCTCTTCCAGCTCTTACTTTTTTGTTATTTTTAACTCTTAAAACATCTGGCCAAATACCCAATTGCATAAATGTTTTTTTAACCTGATTTGTCTTCGTAAGTGTTTGAATTTTATCTGATACTGCAATAGGGAACTCAGAGACTTTATCTACGGCGTGACCACGGGAGACTACAGTGTCTCTGTTTGCAGTTGCAGCTATTGCTGATGCGAGAGCATGCTTTCTCTCCTTTTTGTTAATATGCTTCTTTATCTTTTTTTCAGCTTTAGGAGGGTGAGCTTGTCGTCCTCCTACAGTTCCTGGCGCTAATGCTGCTTGTCCAGCTTTACGATATCTTGATCCCTTGACTCTAGGTAATCTAGCAATACCAAGTCCAGTTCCACGCGATTCAGCAGTTGTTCTTTTCCCAGCCATTGGATCTCGACCTTGTGGTTGAATTCTATGAGATTGTCCAGCTATTACGACCTTTTTAATAACATCTGACCTTAAGGATGTTTCAAATACTTTTGGAAGCGTGATCTTCTTTGATGGTTTTCCACTCAGATTAAGCACTTGAGCCATTTTCTATTTTCTCCGATTTTAGCTCTACGCAGTTATTCCAATCATAGTTATTTGAGTGGTAGATTCAGAAACAGATGCCGGCGGTCGGGTTGCGTACCTCAATTTTATCAAACGTTTCACTGAGCCTGGAACACTTCCACTTAACAGAATAAAATCGCTTTGAACCACTCCATAATGTGGGAAGCCCCCCTTAGGTGAAGCCGCATCTCCATTCACACCAATCTTCAGAATACGTTTGTTTCTCTCTGTTCTATGATGAAATCCGGTCTGACCTGCTCTAGGCACACTGTACATAACATACGCAGGATTCCATGGTCCAATGCAAGCTACTTCTCTGACGGTTTTATTTGATTTATGTTGTTTTCTTTTAATTCCCCAGCGTTTTACAGGACCCTGCCATCCTTTTCCCTTAGTAACTGCAATGACATCTACAAACTGCCCTTCTTTAAAGTTATCAGATACTCTAATTTGCTTACCTAGAATCTTCTTAGCGAAATCAAATTGATCTTTAATCGTACCACCATCTATTCTGGTTTCCATGATATCTGGTTTTTTCTGAGGAATTGCGGCTAAACGTGGTTGTGTGCAGAGTATAAGATGAAAATGATGGATTTTTTCCAAATCTTTTTCAAGTTCTTCTAATTTTTTATCTGTTTCAAAGCTTTCAGGAATAGAGACTAGTTTTTTGAGGTCTTTTGAGGTTTTTTTCATCCAAACCTCTGAAAAAGTTTTCATACCCTTACTCGTCTGAATGTAAGCTTTGACTCCACATGCTAACATTGGTGGAGTCTCAATTACAGTAATGGGCTTAAAAACCTCCTGTCCAAAGGTAGGTGAACCTCGATGGTCACTTACAAGATAAACATAACTCATTCCTGCTTTATAACCAGCAAAGCTAAGGAGCATTGGAGAATCGCCCTCAACTTTTGGCCAATAGTTTATTTTGCCAATGTGACTTGAAGCACGTCCCCTTGGTAAATAAGCTAATGACCCGTGTTTTGGCGAATGTCTTTTTCCCATTTTACATACCAGCCTAAGATAGATTATTCAAAGCTGCTAAGGAACAAAAGACTGCTTCTTCTGTTCGAACGGTTTCTGTTCCTTGAAGAGGTATCGTATTGATCGTGAAATCAAACACATTCTCTAGTTTAAGGTTTTCGCGTTTCAGTATTTCCTTTAAACCCTCCCGAGGGGAAC
>JAUVYS010000083.1 GCA_030602965.1 Candidatus Bathyarchaeota archaeon
CTTTTACCCCAAGCTTGGGCACATCACTGAAACGAACAGCGTTGTTTGGCTTACTAAAAATAGCATCCCCTAGATCTTTACCCACCTTTTTTGCATCAATATCAAAAGCTGTAACAAAACGGATGTCTCTTGCGTGATAACCTCCAAAATCCACATGCAACAATCCTGGTACAAGATCGTCAGGTTTTGCATTTTTATAGTAATGAACTCCTTGTATGAGAGCAGATGCAGAATTCCCTACACCTACAATAGCCGCTCTAATTTCTCCCATTGGCGAACGCACTCATATTTTATGGCTATAAAACATTCATTAGGTTAACGAGTGAAGCAAATATATAATATTTTTGAACACTTCTTACCTTATTCAGTATGCTTTCAATGACTGCCAACAATATCATTGAAAAGCATAACAGCACGATAAGGATCCTCAGCCTTGATAATTGACCTGCCAATGATAAAATAGTTTGTTCCAGCCACTAGTGCTTCCTTTATTTTTCCACCTTGAACCCCCACACCAGGAGAATACACAGACACTTCCCCCTTTAGAATCGAGTTCACTTCTCTAATTTTTTCAGGATAAGTAGCACCAACAATCACTCCAGCAGCTTTCCACTGCAATGCTTTTTCTGCAAAGACAAGATATTGAAATCTTTCAGTACCTGAATCATCCAATACTTTTTGGCCATATCCCTCCCAAGCTCCCTTGTGACTCATATAAGTAAGCAGAATAACTCCTTTGCCCCTTTTTTCTGCAAGTTCAAAAACAGGAGCTAAACCACCTTCCCATCCAATGAAAGGATTAGCGATTAAAGCATCAAAACCTGCATCAAAATAGTGCTTAGCTATTACCTTGTTTGTATGACCAATATCATTTATTTTACAATCCATAATCGTAGGTAGCCCCATGTCATGAATTACTGTGATAATTCTTTTAACACCATCATAGAGATCTAAAGGAAGTATAAGATGACGGTTTACTTTCACAGCACATACAGAGGACACAACCTTCTCAAGGATTTCCAAGCATTTTGAGAATAAAATATTCTTATCTGTGTGTTCAAGGTCTAAAGCCAAGATAACTTTTGACTTATTTCTTTTACTTGAAGCTTCTATTTTTTTTTGGAAAGTCTGTCCAAGCATAATTCATCTCATCTCTCTTGAACGTTTTTATCTTCATAATCTCTCAAGTTCATTAAAACAGTATCTTCAATAATTTACAAGTGTGATAAAAGGCATTTTGGCTTAATAATACTCCTCGCGCGCGCTAAGCATATAGGATCCTCGGAAAGATAATTCATGTAACAACTAAATTAACCATACGCAATGACCAAATTATTAGTCATGCACAAATCTGAAAGCAAGTAATGCTAGGTTAGAAATTCCTACCTCTTCATTCAATTTATCTCTTTTCAAGACTCAGAATTGAATTAAGTGCTCATACCCATAAGAAGATCAAGAGGACAACGAAGTGCGTTGGAAAGAGGAAAAACAGATTAATGAAATGTTTGATTATCGTCCGCGCCACATATTTTTAAAAAATAGGGATCGCAGGAGATGTCTCTAAAGAGAGCGAGATTAAAAACCCTCTTTTTGAAATAAAATAGGAATTGATTAAAACGAATTATTGATTCCTAGAATGAAATAAAAAAAATCAAAAAACAGGAAACTAAAAGAACTATCAATTCAGTATACAAAGAGATCAGTATCTTCTTTGTTTCGAATAGCAGTCTCTACAATAAACTGGGCGTCCTTCTGTGGGCTTGAAAGGAACTTCTGCTTCTTTTCCACAGTCAGCACAAGTTATTGGATACATTTTTCTAGGAGCGCCATAACCACTCATCTGCTTACACCTCTTTACGAATGTTAACTATACAAAAAGACAAACAAAAACATAAATCTCTAATATATAGTGCCAGAGGCATTCAACAACCTCTCTATTAAAGTTATCCCCCGATTGTGTATTCCAATATTACAAGCCGATTCGGTCAATCGAATTAATGTTAAACAATCCTTATTTCACAATCATACAAATCCTTTCTTAGAAGCGATCTTCTCCTCGACTTCTTTCAATCGTCCCTCTGACAAATAGTATTTACCATTTATCTCGATAAATAGGTCTATATGACCTAGACGCCTTTAGATCAACTCTTCAAACTCTAGTGGAACATCCAGTTCTTAAATCGTCATGGCACTGTCAGGACTTACCACATCTTTCTGACGGAACTTATCAATAAACTCTAGCCGCTCTCTTCTGTCTTGACGTCGTTTAAACAGATCTTGTCAAAATCTTTAGTAAAGGTCTTCTATTCTTTCAACGTTTTCTTAAGGTGATCTATTTTGTCGAGAAGAGCTTTTGTTTCAACTGGTTTCACAGATGTTATTTTTTTCATTGAACTGACCTTTTTCACAGAAGTTTCCTTTTTCCTTCTTCTCCACAGGATATAACCTCCTATTGTAACTACACAGATCACTCCGATTATGGACCATACAAACCCTAGTCTGTCCTCAGGGGGTGGTCCGTCTCCTGGAGGCGTGTATTCAGGGAATGTTAGCTCTGTATAGAACACGTTTGGCTGCTTTACAAAACATGTGACCGTGCTTTCTGATGGTTCTACTTGAACGTTAGGGTAACGCTTCTCAACATCGACAAGATAGTTGACTTCAGGAGGCCCATCGCACTCGAAGATTATTTTGATTGGTCTTCCAGCCCAGTCTACAAGAACGTTTACGCTTTCTGAAGCGTTAACTACAATCTTTGGGTCCAAATATGAAGTACCAAGCATGGCATCATAGGCTATGCCACCTTTGTCAAGTCTCCTTTAAACTCTTGCCATTGATCATTCACAAATCTCTTATCAGGATTTACAAGCATTGAAGCATACTTTGGCTCTAAGACACTACCATTCGAACTTATTTGCAAAGCCAATCCGTTAATGACTAGTGTGCTGTTTCCCATGTTAGTGATTTCGATGCTTTCAACTGCCCATTCTTCGTTTCTGAAAGAATTAGCCCACTTGTACTTCACTGTGTAGACGTCAATTTGGTAATTTGGTTGTGTTTCTTCTACGTTGTAAGCTTCAACATTGTAAGGTTTCTTTTGGTTCTGTATGATGAGCAATTGTCCTTCGAGATCTAATTTCTCATCGTTCAATTCAACTATTTGCTCTGTTACATCATCAAGTGATCCTTGGAATAGCCCCTTTAGAAATCCAGGCATGTTATTAATAGCATCTCGCTGTCTTTGAAGAGCTTTTATTGCGTCCTCAAGATTTTCAATCAACTCCTCGAGTCTTTCCGCGGTTGATTCTGGAATCGAGCTTAACTGTATTGTAAAGGATCCAACTGCCGCTTCTCCCCAAGAGCTTACGGCTTCAACCTCTGCTGAAAGGTCTAGTGTAACGGAGTCGTTAAGAGTTATGATCCATGTGATCATTGACATATCACTGATGGATGAAGTTGAATTGGCCTCTGGAGTGGTCGTTATGTGTGAGAAGTAGTCATCTGAGAGGGAAGCCATTATTGTACATGGAATCTCTGGGATTACAGTATTCATGTCCGTGTAGAGTGGTTGACCAATATTTGTAATCGTGGTTTGAATAGTCACCGTGTCTGAAACGCTTGCGTTCAAGGTGTACGTGTTTCCTATGTGATTCAAGGTTGTCTGGTTTCCGTTGACGTAGATGGTTTCATTGATAGCTATTGGAACGCTTCGCCATGTTTCCGCAATGTACTGGTACTCAACGCTACTATCCGCCTCTATTGTCACATTGCTCCAAGTGATTATAGTTATGTTCCCGAATGTTTCGATGTTCGTTGGGTCAGGTGTGCCGTAAAGCATCGTCAACGAGTCGAGGTTGATGTACTTGATTCTATCTTTAATGTAACAATTGGCTGGTGATGAACCGTTATTATAGACCTCAAACTCCACCCATACAGTTTCTTTAAGGATCTCTCCTAACGGGGAATATTTTACTTCCACAACTTCATTTTTGTCAAATAAAAGTGAGTGGTCTTGGTCGTTTGAACTGAAAGCCGAGATGTTTGGCGCTAATAGGGGGAGAACTGAGGCGAAGATGATGAGGGTCATCATGAAAACAGGTTTAAACCTGGTTAGCTTCATTTTTTCATCAACTCGCTATTGTTTAGAGCCAGAATAGCTTGGTCTAGACTGTCGAGACGTCTCGCGTATTCTGTCTTGGACTGATCGTACAAAACTGGTGTTAGATTGGCTTTAGACTCTTCAAGACGTGCCAAGGAGTTCTCAAGCCATTTGAGTTCAGCCAGCATCAGCTGACGTTGCTCCTCCAACAAGATCTGCTTAGAAGGCCTGATAGACGTTCTTGCTGGTCTTGAAGTAATCTTTCCATCTAGCATGTGAAGGATACGCTGAGATACACGCGCTATATCTGGATCATGTGTAACCAGTATAAAGGTCTGGCCAAGAGTCTTGTTCAAGTGCTGGAAAAACCGAATTATCTTCAAGCCTGTTTCTCTATCTATATTTCCTGTGGGCTCATCAGCTATAATTATGGAAGGCTCGTTGGCTAGGGCACGAGCGATAGCTACACGCTGCTGTTGTCCACCACTCAGTTGATTAGGGCGGTGATGCAGTCTTTCACCAAGCCCAACCAAGCCAAGCATGTCCGCTGCTCTTTCGCTTATCTCTTTAGTTGAATATTTCTCTGCAAAAATCATTGGAAGCTCAACGTTCTCTAAAGCAGTTAATGTTGGAACTAAGTTATAGGATTGAAAGATGAATCCTATCCTCTCGCCTCTGAAACTGGCTAGTTCTCCTTCATTCATGTTCGTGATGTCAACTCCGTCAATAATTACTTGTCCACTCGTGGGGTTGTCGAGTCCACCGATCATGTTTAAGAGAGTGGATTTGCCACATCCAGAAGGTCCCATAATAGAAACCATTTCTCTTTTATCGACAGTTAAGCTGGCTCCCTGCAAGGCTTTAACTCTGATTTCATCACCTATCTCATAGATTTTTGTCACATCACGAAGTTCAACTAGTTTACTCATATCTCAAAGCCTCCACAGGACGCATGTTTGATGCTTTCCATGATGGATAAAACCCTGCTGCAACTGCAAGTACTAAGCCAATTGTAAAACCAGTTAACACAGTTTGTGGTGAAACAATTATTGGAAGGGTGAACGTTGACCCGAGCATTGTAACAAGATAGCGTAGACCGTATGCCATAGAAATACCAAACATTATGCCTAAAATTCCACCAATTATACCAATGACAGCTGATTTCGAGAGAAAGATGAATAGTATATGTCTCCGTTTACCACCAATAGCTTTCATCATACCGATCTCTCTAGTCCTCTCGTAAATAGACATTGTAATTGTGTTCATGACACCAATAGCACCAACCACTAAACTCACCGAGCCTAGAGCCATTATTGCTCCATTAATGGTGCCCAGAACATCACCAATACTACTCAATATGGCTTCTGGTGTTGTTATAGTAGCCTCCGGAAAAAGTTCAGTTAGGATATCTTTAACAGAATCTGCTTGACCAGGGTCATTAAGAATAACAAGCAGTGACGACGCGTAACCTTCTTTATCGTACAGTCGTTGCGCGTCTTGAAGAGATATGTAATAGCCAATCTCAATACCAAAGCCGCTTGAGGAAGAAAATCCAACAATGCCAGCAACAGTGAATGGTTCCCCTATTCCACCTGATGTTGCACTCAAAGTAATGGTGTCATTTAAGTGTAAATCAGATTTATCAACTGTCGAAGCACTTATGATCACGAAGTTAGTTTCCCCGAGATCTGGGATCCTCCCCTCTGAAAGGGTTAATTGGTACAGATCTATAGCACGATTCAATTCGATACCCATAACAATTGATACGAACGAGCCATGTTCGCCGGAACCAATTCTACTTCTAAACTCATTTGACGTAATACTTATTGTTGGCACACAGTCTTTCACTCCAGGAACTTGCAATACATACTCACTAATATATTCAGGGATGGAAACACTTTCTCCCGCACTAATC
>JAUVYS010000172.1 GCA_030602965.1 Candidatus Bathyarchaeota archaeon
CAAGCTCAGCAAGCTGGATTTAGAACCGTCTCGGGAACAGTCACTGGAACAACTCGTGCTGAGTACTTCCCTGGAAAAAAGGAGATAAAAGTTAAGATCATAGCTGAACCTTACATGGGAAGAGTTATGGGAGCCCAGTTAGTTGGTGGTGAAGGGGTTGCACAAAGAGCTAACATGCTCTCGATCGCCATTCAAAATGAAATGACTGTAAGACAACTCATGAATGCTGATACTGGTTATGCTCCACCTTTATGTGATACTTGGGAACCAGTAGCATTAGCCGCAGAAGTAGCTGCAAAGAAGATCGAACGATAAAAGCACCATTATTTCTCCTCTTTTTTATTATGTTTTTAGAAGTAATTTTCTTAATTAGGCTTATATTTAATTTTATATAACAAGTCGTCTTAGTTCATACTCCGGGACAGAGAGGATGAAGGTCAACGGATATAAAATTCCCCAAAAATTCTATTATAGCAAAGAACATCAATGGGTTCTCATAAATAAATCAGGAGATGCAAAAATTGGCATTACCGATTATGCCCAAAAGATGTTAAAAGAGATAACTTTTATTTATCTTCCTGGAAAGGGGACCTCTGTAAATATTGGAGATACTTTCTGTATTATTGAATCAATAAAAGTAAGAATCGACGTCTATGTTCCAATATCAGGAGAAATTTTGAAAGTAAACGATAAACTGAATGAAAAACCATTCATCATCAATGAAGACCCTTACAGAAAAGGATGGATCATTACAATTCGTCCTTCAAAGTTGAAAGAAGAATCACAAAAACTTGTTAGACAAAAGCAGTACGCTGAGTATGTTAAGAGTTTAATCAAAATTGATAAAGATGTACTCATCCAGAGATGGAGACGACATTAAGACTCAATTAAATAAGAATAAAAAATGAGAGAAAATATTTGAAGCGAATTGTTATAATTGGTGCGAATTCAGCAGGAATGAGTGCTGCTATTGCAGCTAGAAAATTAGATACAAAAGCCCAAATCATTCTAATATCTGATGAGAAATATCTTCCGTATTCTCGCTGTGGATTACCTTATGTAATCAGCGAGGAAATCCCGAATTTCGAGGACCTAATCCTTTTTCCCCCCTCATATTATGAAATGATGAAGTTTGACTTACGTACAGAAGTAACAGTAGAATCTGTCAATCCAATTGAAAAAACACTTCATTTAGAGACTGAGACTGGAAAAAAAGAGACAATAGAATATGACAAACTACTTTTGGCAACAGGAGCATCACAGATCATTCCCTCCATTAAAGATGCTGATAAACCAGGAGTCTTCAAACTACATGGAATTAACGATGGAGAAGAGATCAAGAAAGTGATGCAGAAAGCTAAAACTGCAATAGTAATAGGCGCTGGATATATTGGTTTGGAGATAGCTCATGCCCTAAACAGAAAAAAAATAAGAACCACACTAATCGAACAGAATTCTCAAATTCTTTCAAAGATGCTGGATACAGATATGGCAGATATTATTTTAAAGAGACTTGAGAAAAGAAATGTGAATGTGATTACAGGGAAAACTGTGGAAAAAATATTGGGAGAAAATCAAGCAACAGGTGTAACAGCTTCAAAGAAAGAATACAAAGCTGATCTTATAATCCTAGCTACTGGTGTGAAGCCAAGAGTCGAATTAGCAATGAAAGCAGGAATTAAACTTGGATCAACCGGAGGTATAAAAGTAAACCCAAGGATGGAAACCGCCATTCGCGATATATATGCTGCAGGTGATTGTGTTGAATCATCAAATATGATAACAGGTCAACCAACATTGAGTCAGTTAGGAACAACGGCTGAAAGACAGGGGAAGGTCGCTGGCATAAATCTTGCTGGCAGCTATTCAACTTTTATAGGTATTCTAGATTCTACAGTCTCAACTCTCTTTGACCTTGAAGTTGGCTCAACCGGCTTTACAGAATCCTATGCGCAGCAGATTGGATTTAAAACAATTTCAGGCATAATTCGTTCAAAAACTCGAGCTGAATACTATCCTGGAGGAAAGAGAATAACTGTGAAAATTGTAGCTGAGCCTGATATGGACAGGATTATAGGGGGTCAAATTATAGGAGGAGAAGAAGTCACTCAGAGATTAAATCTGATTTCCATAGCCATTCAGAATAGGATTTGCGTTTCAACACTTTCAAAAGCAGATACCTGTTATGCTCCAAGCGTATGTTCTCCATGGGAGCCAGTGGTACTAGCAGCAGAACTTGCGACTAAGAAAATAGCTAGTGCAAGATTGAATTTGTAAAGATATTCTATTCCAAAACTTTTCCATTTTGATTTGAAAGGTTCCTAGATTTAATGCTCCCTTGGCATATCCTGAAGCTCTTTTTGTGAAAAAACTGGGCCGTCTTTACATACAAACTTGTTACCTATGTTACATCTCCCACACTTTCCAATACCACACTTCATTCTCATCTCAAGTGAGAGAAGGATGTTTTCTGGCGAGAATCCTAACTCTGTTAAGACAGGGATCGAGAATTTTATCATTATTGGAGGACCACATATCACTGCGATAGCGTTCTCTGAGCTGGGGGCAGTTTCCTTAAGTACTGTTGGAACATACCCAACCTTTCCTTTCCACTTCTCATACTCTTTGTCTATTGTCAAGATCGTGTTGAGATCGCTTCTTTTCTCCCAGTTTGCCAGATCGTGTTTATATAATATCTCACCTGGATTTCGAGCACCATAAATGATTGTTAATTCTTTGAACCGATCTCGATTATCTTCGTGAAGAATATACTTTACGAGGGATCTGAGGGTGGTGAAAGCGAAGCCACCTCCAACAATAACAATGTTGTGGCCCTCCATTGCTTTTATAGGCCAACCATTTCCATAGGGTCCTCTCACCCCAATTTTGTCCCCCTCTTTACTATTGTGAAGTGCAGTTGTCACAACGCCAATTTTTTTGAT
>JAUVYS010000136.1 GCA_030602965.1 Candidatus Bathyarchaeota archaeon
CCAAAAGTTGTTTCCACTATTACTAATTTGAGGCTTTCAAAAATTTTATGGTTTTTTGACTTAGAAAGCTTGACGGGTATAATTGTGAATTTGTTTGTAGTTAAAGTGTAAACACCTATGTTTGGGCTGCCTTGAAGATCAAGGATGTGAATGACCAATCTTTAATCTTCCTTGGCTAGAAAAACCGTCACGACACCCTCCGTGTCTCGGGCTGCTCTCACCCGGATTTTTCTAGGAGGTTTCTCTATACCTCTTCGCCACACCTCTTCATTAACTTCAGTGTCCAGTACAAGTTCTTCTGGCTTCATGTGTTTATTCATGAAAGTTTTTATTATCTTGATGGCTCGTGGACTCCTTTTCTTTACTGGAGCAATCCATGCTCGGCGAAGCGGAATTGTGTAAAAGCGTTCTTCCACAACGCCTTCTTCGAGCTCTCTCTCTTTGGGCTCTTCTTTTTCTAACTCTTCTTCTGGTTCTTCCTCAAGTTCTTCATTAATCTTATTTTTGACCAACCAAAACGCCTCCTAAGGCTTGAGTTTTGTTCTACGCCAGTTCCTTCTTTTAGGGTTGGTTCTAACCTTACCTTTTGTTTTCAACATCACCCATGTTGGAACTGCTTTGCTTTGTTTTCCCGCTTTTGCCAGTCTTCGCTTTTTAGCTGCTGGCTTGTTTCTTGCCATTTAAAATCTTCTCCTAATATTGATCTCACGTTTACTACTTTGAAGTTTAGACAACATAGTCTTCAACTGGTTGTCAGTAATTGGAACATTAATTTTACCACTCTGTACAATCTGGATTAATTGAAGTTCCAGCTGAGCCGCAAACTCAGGTTTAACCATCTTTAATCGGTTAAGTCTCTCTCTAGCCTCAGGAGATAGTATTCTTCGAAGAATTGCACGCTTCTGCTGCTCAATCTGTTGTTGAGCAGCCACCTTCTCTTGAGACTCTGCCAGTTGCTTCTGCAGATCCAACTCTCTTTTTCTTCGAAGCTCCTCGATCTCAGAGTCGTAACTCATGACCACCTACCTCACCCATATTTCTCGAGTTCAGGAGCCGTCTTAACTATCTCTAGTTTTACTTGGCGAGCAAGTCTATCAAGCAAGGATCTACCCTGAGTAGTTACTCCTCTTCCTTTTTTATCAAGAGTCTCTATGAGCCCAGCCTTTTCAAGCTGCTGCAAAAGCTTCCTCAAGATGGCTCCGCCGCCTTTCCTGAAATGTGCAGGAGCTGTACCAGGACGGTGTTTCCCTCCATAAAGTTTCCGTAATCTCACCACTCCAATTGGACCTTTAACATACACTTTACGTAAAAGAGAAGCCGCACGAACATACCACCATTCAGGGTCATCCGGTGTCCTCTCAGCGTGAGAGCCAGTTTTAACGAACGCAGCCCAATCAGGAGGCTCAATCTCTGAGACGTTCTCTTTTAAGTAAGCTTTAAGATGCCCAATATAAGCTTCAGCAGGGACATCATAGACAGTTGGCATTGATTATGAACGCTCCACCAAGGTTATCCTTTAATCTTTTTAGTTAAATATAAACTATAAAGTTCCTAATTTCTTAGAAGAATTATTGTGTGACCTCTTGTTTCTACAAGCTTTGAATGTGTTAGTTTAACTATTTTTTCTGCAATTCCATTAAAACTCTCATTTTTTAGACAGCTTTTCAAGATCTTGATCTTTACAACATCATTTTGCTTTAATCTTTGCACTATCTCATCAACAACTCCTTGAGTGACACCATGTTTACCAACTCTTATTTTTGATTTCTCTTTTGTAAAGTCAGGTTTCATTTACTTTTTCTCCTTAATGGTAACCGCATATGACCCCCACAATTTAAACAGGTAGTTACAATATGAGGTTCCCGAGTGCGTTGCAACCGCACACGGCTGTTTACACCTGGAAGAATAAAACTTTTACAATGCCTACAAATCAGCCGTCTATACTCACGTGGAATCCTTACCTTAAAATGCATTCCTAGCTCTCGAGCTAACTCAGTATACCTTTGCGCTAGTTGGGTGTCTTCGTGTAAAGTTTCACGAGCCTCCTCAAAGAGAATTTTCATCCGCTCCAAAGCTATTCTACGTATCTCCCTTTTAGACAAAGGCATTCAAAAGCTCACTTCGAAGGATTTAAGCAGATCTTATAATCTAAAGTTCAAATGATAAAGATTCCTTTTTTATGGTGGAAGTTAACTATGTTAAATCTGATAATCGCGGAAACCGCTCTAGAGTTAGTGCCAAAAAAGATTCAAAAACATCCTGCTGTAACAAAGCACGCTCAAAGAATGGATAAAAAACCATGCCAGCTACTCCTCGACCGATCATATCACCATTCAGCCATGAAGAACCTTGACAACGCTGAAAAAAGGGGAAGACCTGACATAGCGCATAGATCTCTTCTCGCCGCCCTTGGAACGCCCCTCAATAAAGAAGGATTATTGAGTGTCTTTGTCCACACAACAGAGAACAAAATCATCTGTGTAAACCCGAAAACACGCCTTCCTAGAAACTACAGTCGTTTTGTGGGACTCATAGAACAGCTCTACAAAGAGGGAAAGGTTCCTAAAGAAAATAGTGTACTGCTAAGTTTGGAAAGCATGAACATGACAAGTCTGATAAAAGAGCTTAAGACTCCGTACATAGTCGCATTGACAAAAATTGGAGACCCTAAACCCTTGGAAGAAATAGTCAAATCTTTTTCTCGCCGTCAAGGAGGAACAGTAATTGTTGGAGGGTTTCCTCATGGACATTTTAATAAAGATGTTATAAACATCGCTGCACACCGCTTTTCTATCGATAAAGATACCCTTGACGCTCACATTGTTGTATCAAGAATCTTATACGAGTACGAGAAAGCCTTAGGACTGCCAGAGAAGCGATTGGGATAAAAACCAAAAAAATATTTAGTTGTAAATGAGAGTGATATGAAAGCGGCTGTGGTCTAGCCTGGTTTAGGACAAAGGCCTTCCAAGCCTTTAACCCGGGTTCAAATCCCGGTGGCCGCACCAAAACTCCATTTTTTAAATTATTTTAGTAATAAAACATTCTAAATGCATGATATACTCTTTTGATTTGTTTCTTGTGCGTGAGGCTTTTTTTTCATTGTGTCTTCGGCATAACCAGAAAGTATATCTCATAGGATCCAATATTAGATCTAATATGATACCTAGAAATACTGAAAGAGAAGAAGAGTGTCATAAGTGTTGGAATAATGGCCTCACCATCGATGAAGCAACCTCTAAATTGATGATGCCTAGAAGTTCAGTTGGATATTATTATCGCAAATTCAACAAGGCTATTGAAAAAGGTCAAAACCCACGACCACCAAGAGCACCGGCGAATAAACCAAAGATAACTCCTGAATTGGAAAGACTCCTTACAGCAGTCGGATGGGGTAGGTTTTCAGTAGAATGGGCTCAATTAATGAATGAAAAAAAGTACAGCGATGCTAAAGATTATGCAGATGCATATCTTTCATCGTTTCGGGTCTGTAGAGAGATCCAGCCATATCTGAAAGACAGATCAACTGATCCAGTAAAACAGCCTACCGATTCATTTTCGTTTGAGCGCATGCTCAAAAAGTATAAGGAAAAAATTGAAAATGGTCTTTAAACCAAGGAGCCACAGTTCAAAAAAGAGATATAAACCTGAAAGTAGCGGATGCATTGAATCCTGCACGCGTTAAATGATGTTGCCATATTCAGAAAACGAGAAAAACCATAAAAAGCAGAGATTTCGTTTCTGGTGCGGGGAATGGGGTTTGAACTCTCTGGTTCTTGTTAATGGGGGTTCATTTAACATAATTAAGCATCTTTGGTTTTAACCCGTTAGTTTTATTTGTCAACTGATTTTCATTATTGTTTGATGAGTCATGATTATTGGGATACCTAAGGAGATAAAAACTGGTGAGAACAGGGTTGGAGCTACACCATCAGGTGTAGATCTGCTTGTTAAAGCTGGTCATCGTGTCTTGGTTGAACAAGGTGCCGGTGCTGGGAGTGGTTT
>JAUVYS010000148.1 GCA_030602965.1 Candidatus Bathyarchaeota archaeon
CTGGATTATTTTCAATGTACAACCTCTTTAAAAATGGAAGTTAACTTTTCTGTGACTGAATGTTTGTCGTAGCTTTCTTCTGCTAATTTGCGTCCCTTTCGTCCCATCTTCAACATTAAGTCTAGATTTGAGGCCAACCTCAAGATTTCTTTATCAAAACTATTTATGTCACTGACTATTACTTCATCTTTTGCGTTTATTCCTTCCATACCTATTGATGTGGATATTACTGGTTTTCCAAATGAGAGATATGTCAAGATCTTGAGTTTAACGCCTGAACCCAAAGTCAATGGTGCAATGCAGATGTCGGATGCACTCATGAAAGGAATTATATCTTTTACCTCATGAGTGAAAATGATGTTAGAATCTTTAGGAAGTAAGAGAGGCTTCTTGTATTTGCCTATGATGAGAAAAACTGTTTCAGGAATTTTAGGGAGAACTTTTGGAGCAATTTCTTCCACTATGTACTTAGCTGCCAAGAAGTTTGGAATTGTAGTCAAATCTCCTAAGAAACACACAACTAAAACTTTCTTTGAGATCCCTAGTTTTTTTCTTAGTTTGTTGCCAAGTGACGGTGTGTTTTTCATAGTTGAAGTGTCAACGCTGGGAGGTATGATTTCAACTTTCTTTGAGGGGATTTTGATACTGTTTTGTAGCAAGGTTTTATCGTTTTGAGATAAGGTAACAACAACATCAGCTGTTTGACATGAGAACTTTTCCAACACAAATGTATAAACGAATCTGAAGAGTAGAAGGAGCTTTGTAAGTAAGGAGCCCCTTTTTCTTAGAAACCGACGTGATAACACGGTTTCAGCGTTGTGATCGATTATTATAACTGGTTTGTTGAACATCTTTGCAAATAACATTGGAAATATGCTAGACCAGATGTGTTCCACTAAAACTAGATCGTTTTTTCTTATTTTTTCCCTTGCAAAAGATGCGAGCTTCGGATCTAAAGAGGAAAAAACTAAATGAGCTTCAACGCTTTTTGCACTTTTCATAATCCGTTGGAAGACCCTGTTAAAAAGTATGAAGTTGAGGAGTGGCGAATATGGGCAAGTATGAACGTTAATTCCGTCATATGTAAAGGAAGAATGTTCTTGACCAAACACATAAAAATCTACTTTGAAGCCCTCTTTGACCAAGTTAACAAGTCTGTTGTAAACAGTTATGTTGTGACCAGATGTTGGAGGGAGGAAGGTTTTGTGGCTGAAAACGCAAATACTATCCAAAACTCTTTCTCCCTCTATCTGAAAGTTTACTTCTATCTTTTCATTGACTAAATAAAAAGTCAATTCTTTAGAGAAGAGCTTCCCGGTAAATCTCCTCGTACTTATCCCCAACCTTCTCCCATGAATAATTCTCTGTAGTTTTTAGCGCATTTGAACCAAGGGTTTTGTATAATTTAGGATTGGTGATTAACTTCTCTATTGCGTCTACCAAAGCATGAGCGCTTTTAGGTGGCACAAGAAGACCATTATAACCATCCTTCACGATTTCGTTTGGTCCTGGTATGTTAGAGACTATGACTGGTTTCCCATATGACATTGCCTCTAACAACACTAATCCAAAAGCCTCTCTACCACTTATGGATGGCAAGACAAGAAGGCTTGAGTCAGCATAATATTTGTGGAGTGAAGTCTTAGATACTACACCTGTGAATTTTATCTTTAAACCAAGTGTCTTCGCGTAAGTTTCGATGTTTCCTCTTTCTGGCCCATCGCCTACTATGACAACGTTTATTGGGAGACCTTTCTTTCCCAAAATCTTTACAGCTTTCAGAAGATATCTAACGCCCTTGTATTTCTTTAACTGACCCACAAATAACAAATTAAGCGAAGTATAATCTAGTTCTTTTAACACAGGTTTTGGGTTAGGGAGATGAACCCCCCAAGGTATAGTCACAACCTCCTCCAGTACACTTCTTAGAGTAGAGGTTTTTTTGGCAAAGGCTTCTGTGGCAGTGACTATTTTGTTTACGAGCTTTATAATTAACCTGTCTACCAGTTTAACATATACAGTGCTTATGAATAAGCTGCATTTACCTCCATAGTCTGGTACGGGGCTGTTGTGATATGTCAGAATGATCGGTTTTCTCTTCAATTTCCCGAAGATTATTGCTAGATCGCTTATTGTTGGGGTTACACCGTGAACGTGTAGTAAGTCATAGTTGAGTTTTAAGATGTGCATAGCTATCTGTGGGTTTATTGGAGCATCAAAGAGGAAACGTGTTTCTGGGTAACGTGTCACTTCAACACTTTCTCGTATTTCATTGTAGAACTTTGTGGAGTCTAAACCTCGACTCGAGGTAATCACATGGACCGTGTGTCCCCGATTCAGAAGTTGCTTTGCTAACTCTTCCACACTTTTCTCAACCCCTCCCTTAGATGGTGCGTAACAGGCGACTACAATACAGATTTTCATGACTCAATTCCACCTAAGAGACCGATTGAATATTATGAAAACAAGCAAGCGCATATAACCTACGCGTTTAAGTTTAAATTCTATTGCTTAACTTGATCGCGTTTAAGAAGGTTCCTAAGATACAAGACAAATGTAACACTTATTGTTAAGCCTAGAACGAAGAGGGCGGTTGATTTACAGATTCTTGGAATTTGGTTCTCGTAAAAGTCTACGAAAGGGGCGAGGAAAGCGGTGTACTCATATGTTTTGCTGTAAACGTCAGGAATAAAGTTGTATACTGGAACGTTTATTGAGAAAAACGCAAAGAAAGTGCCCCAGAGAGTTATAAAGAATTTTTGGTTATTGTCTTTGAAGATTAGGAAATCAATTATCATGAATGGAATAGCCCATTGAAGGTACTGCTCATTTACCATCTTTGAACTGAATAGAATCGCCAAAATAACCATTAGGAAACCTTCGTTTAGAAACTTGGATTGTGAACCAGATTCCCGTTTATACAAGTGTATCATAATCAGAACGTACAGTACAAGGAAGATAGTGTAGCTTAGGATGTTTGACCACAAAAAATCATTTGTCAATTGGCTGAACAGTTCTGGCGAGATGTCCTGTAGAACGTACAGGAAAGACATGTAGGAAGCGGGAATGCTCCACAACTTGTGGAGCATTAATGGGGACTGTGTGATCATGTGGAAGTAGCTTTCCCAGTTCAGAATTATGAAGGGCAAAGAAGTGACAACAAAAGGCAACCCTGTGTAGAAAACGTCTTTTAATAGAGAGCCAAATTTTTGGTTATTTCGCCATTCCAATATTAATAGAACAGGTAACAGTAGAATTGGATAATATTTGAATGCAGCTCCAAGCCCTAAGAAGAGAAAGCTAACTTTCTTGTCACCTTTCAAGTAGAACCGTAAAGATAGGAGAGTGCATAAAGCAGGAAGAACATCGAACATACCCCACACACTGGATATCCAGATAATATACGGGTTCAGCAAAAACAGAGCAAGAGCATAATTAGCTTTCTTCTTACTGCTTGACAACTCCTTGACTATATCATAGAGGGCTAATCCCATTATTATGTCT
>JAUVYS010000017.1 GCA_030602965.1 Candidatus Bathyarchaeota archaeon
TACTTCTGGATTTTTCCCATCTTTCTTTAATGTTTTTAGCTACCCTACAAAGGAGCGTTCCTTTTTTTGAGGTCGCGATACATAGATCAAATTTTCTTTTTTTAATTATCTTTCCTAATAGAAGTTTAGAATCAGTAACACGATATCCCCAATATAGCTTTATCTCTTTACTCATTGCTAGATGGACCTCTGGCTGTTCTTTTTTAAGATTTGTTATTCTGACAGACGCTCTTTTGTTTCTTGGTAAGGTTACTCCATATAAAATCGCATTTTTATTAACACCGATATCTACTATAGTCCGCTTTTTTTCAGACTTAATTACAAATCCTTCGCGGAGTTCATTCAATTTTAAATCTTTAATACTTTTAGAGATAGGGTGATGAGGGGTTCTGAGAGGGGGTAATATACCCACATATTTTAAGAAGCGAGAAATAGGGAATAATTTTTTTCTTAAATATTGTGGGGCTTCCATATAGGAAAGAATTGATGAAATCAAGTTTGCTTGTTCAGAATAGGCAGTAGTCTTATGGTCATAGTAAATGACTATTTCGTCGATTCGAAATATAGCACAGGCTCTTCCAAGAAGCCCTATTTTATAGGTTTTTTCACGAAGATGGGGAGTATCGATAGTAAAAGACGCGGGAACAGCTAATGAAATTGGGATGCGACGCTTTTCTACTTTCATTTAGGTTCTCACCAAAAACGGTCTTACATAATTTATGTTGTATATTGTAATCTACAAATATAACTAAGTTTAATTTAAGATTCCGTAGATTTCTGTTTCTTAAATTCTATTACATAGAATAAAGAATAATGTATTAGCCTGAGGTGTAAATTGAATGAAACTATCTATTCTCGATGACCTAGAATTTCTTAAATCTTTTGACAAAGATAATATGTTAAAAATTCAGACATCTTTCCCAGAAAATTGTAAAGATGCTCTTAGAAGAGGCAAGGCGCTAAAGACTCCAAAGAGATTGAGCATATCAAAAAACGTGAAAATCACCTATACAACTCCAAATAACATTATAATTGCTGGGATGGGGGGCTCTGCGATTGGCGGAGATGTTCTAAAAGATTGGCTTCGAGATCGTGTGAGAATACCAATTGAAGTTTCAAGAAGTTATAATCTTCCTGCTTATGCTAACGAAAAGACACTTGTAGTAGCAGTTAGTTACTCAGGAAACACTGAAGAAACATTAAGTAGTTTTCTCGACGCAATTGAGCGAAGATGTATGGTTGTATCCATATCGTCAGGTGGGCTTTTAGAGGATTTCAGTAAGAAACTTCAAAATCCTTTCATTAAGTTACCTGAGAACCTTCCTCCGAGAACTGCTTTTCCTTATCTTTTCTTTCCTTTAATAGAAATATGTAACAAGCTGGACGTCATCAATTCTAATAAATGGGAAATCGAAGAAACGATAAAAATGTTAAAGAATGTGAGAGAAGAACTTGCTCCAGAAACCAAAACATCAAAAAATACCGCAAAACAATTAGCTCTAGCTCTTCAGGGTCATATACCAATCATTTATGGTTTTGGTTATTATAGGGGTGTTGCATTAAGGCTTAAAGAGCAGTTCAATGAGAACAGTAAGACGTTGAGCAAGTGTGAATGTTTTCCAGAATTGAACCATAACGAAGTTGTTGGCTGGACTGGAATTAAGGATCTGGGAAAACACTTTGTAATTATCCTTATTCGCGATCACGATGAGCCTAATGTAATTAAAAATAGGATAGACATAACAAAAAAAATCGTTTTAGATAAAAAAGCCAACAGAGTTCTAGAAATATATGGGAAAGGAGAGTCAAAACTTGCAAAGATGCTCTCCGTTTTATACATAGGTGACTTCACAAGCATATATCTAGCTCTTGCAAATAGGATAAATCCCACTCCAGTTGAAATTATCACAAAAATAAAGTCAGAGCTTCAAAAGAAGGTTAAAACTATTGAGAATATACATCAGAGAATCAATAATTATTCCTGAAAAGCTTTAACATATCTTTGTTTACGTAATGAATTAAAAATTGCTAACCAAGTAACCCCAAAATTTTTTCTATCTCTTCTCTTTGTATCGCCCCATCGCGAATCACAGTAGGTGGCTTTCTTGTTAAATCCACGACTGTAGAAGGCACTCCTCCTTCAGTTCTACCTGCATCTAATACGAAATCTACTTCACTCCCTATTTGTTTTAATGCCTCGTTGGCTGTTCGAGGAACATGTCCTCTATGTTTATTTGCACTAGTTGCTATCAAAGGCAACCCAGCTCTTTTCATGATAAGTTGAGGTATTAAATGCCGAGGCATTCTTAACCCGATACTATCTCTCCCGCCAGTAACCTCAATAGGCACTGACCTTTTTTTCCGTAATATAATCGTCACAGCTCCAGGCCAAAACTCCTTCATAAGTTTCTCAGCCTCTTCTGTAATGAAAGCAAGTCTTTCAGCCATTTCAATACTTGGAATTGCTACGGGTAAAGCTTGATTACGTGGTCTCTCTTTAATTTTAAATATCTTTAATACACTCTTGGGATGAAGTGCACTAGTTCCTAAGCCATAAACTGTGTCTGTGGGATATACAATAGTACTTCCTTCTATCACTGCTTCGGTAATTAAGGAAATAACGGTCTTATGTGGGTTTTTTGCATCGACTTTAAGCACCTTCGTCAATTACTTTCCAAGCCATCATTTTTTAATAATTAAAAATAATGCAATTCAATTAAGAAATGCAATTCAATCAAATAAGACAATATAACCTGGTGCTTCTGTTATCCAAGGCCTACTTTAGAATTAAACATCTTATGGTTTAATGTTCTTTTTCTAATTTATTGAAAATAAATTGTTTTTAACTAATCTTTTCTGTAACTATCTTCCCTTTTCCTGGAATCTTTTTAATTGCTCCTTTGAGTACTTCTCTTGCTATCTCAACATCTCCTTTGTTCATGACTCGTACAAAAGCGATAGTTTGCCCTTTCTTTACCATAGCAACTCTAAATTTTGGTTTACCAAATGACAAACTCATCCCCTTAGAGATTCGGTCAGCGCCTGCAAAGCCCAACTGCGCGTTCCTTCGAACTATCTGATGAGGATAAATAGGGATTTTAAAATAGAATTTAGATTTTGTAAGCTTCTTCGTCAAGTTCCGATTAATGTGAAGTCTTATACTCTCGAGGGAACGTGATTTAATTTCGCACTTGCCTTCAGCCTTCAGGGTGACTTCATAATTATATGCTTGATTAGGATCACCAGATTTAAAGATCTTGATCTTAGATTGTGGAGTACCACCAATGTATTCTTTACGAGTATAAGCCATCTATATATCTCCATTTTATTTTGATGGTGTATTAGGAGCAGGAGGAATTATTTAAGGGATGTATCACTTTTTTATGGAAGATTTTTGTTTTTTCTTATTATAAGTTGATGTAAATACCAATCCGCCTCTTAACATACTTAAAGCAGCACGAAGACATGCCTTATTAAATTCATCTTTTAAAAAGATTAAACTGTATAAGTTAGTTTAAGGTTTTTACTTATGCGTAAGACATCCAGGTTTCCAGGTTTTTATAAACTACCTTCTAACCAAAGAATAGAGATTATAAAAAATTTTGCTGATCTTTCTGACGATGAGGCTAACCTCATAAAAACTGGATCTTTATCATTTGATATTGTAGACAAGATGATTGAGAATGTGATTGGATCGATTCCTTTTCCTTTAGGCATAGCTACAAACTTTATGATAAATGGTAGAGATTATCTTATACCAATGGCGATAGAGGAGCCTTCTGTGGTTGCTGCAGCAAGTAATGCGGCGAAAATGGCCAGATTAAAAGGAGGTTTTTCAACTAGTAGCACTGGATCTATTATGATTGGGCAAATACAGGTTGTGAAGGTTAAGAGCCCAAGTAAAGCTAAACAAGCAATTTTGTCTTCAAAAGAAGAGATCTTAAAGAAAGCAAATGAACAAGACCCAATTCTTTATTCTCTTGGAGGTGGCGCAAAGGATCTTAATGTCAAAGTATTACAAACCATTAGAGGGTCGATGGTAATCGCTGAGCTTTATGTGGATACTAAAGACGCAATGGGAGCAAATGCAGTTAATACAATGGCTGAATCTGTAGCTTCTTTAATAGAACGCATCACAGGAGGTCAAGTTCTCCTTCGAATTATATCAAACTTGGCTACTAAACGATTAGTACGTGCCAGCGTCGTCATTGATAAATCTGAAGTTGGTGGCGAGTCAATTGTAGATGGAATCTTGGACGCATGTGCATTTGCTAATGCTGATCCATACAGAGCAGCGACACACAATAAAGGAATAATGAACGGAGTCATTGCAGTTGCTCTAGCAACATGTAATGATCACAGAGCTATAGAAGCAGGAGGCCATGCTTATGCTGCGAGAACAGGGAACTATACATCATTAACTATGTGGGAGAAGAACGGTGATGGTGATCTAGTTGGCTTCATTGAGCTCCCTATGGCTGTAGGAATAATAGGAGGAGCAACTAAAACCCACCCCATTGCTCAGATAGCATTAAAAATTCTAGGTGTTAAAACTGCTTCTGAACTTGGAGAGGTAATGGCGGCTGTAGGCTTAGCGCAAAACCTTGCAGCTTTAAGAGCTTTAGTTGCTGAGGGAATACAGAGGGGACATATGGAGCTTCATGCAAGGAACATCGCCATCGCAGCTGGTGCTAAGGGGGCTATCATAAATAAGGTAGTTGAAGAAATGGTTCATGAGAAAAAAATTAGGCTTGATCGAGCAAAAGAACTTCTTAAAAAATATTCTGAAGAATAACAGAAAATAAATTTAAAGATTTTATAAAGAATAGCAAGCATGCATTTAATCTTCATCGTTCTTTGGTTCATAATAATACTCACCGATTGACTTTTGATATCTATCTAACCTTGAACCTTCCTTGTTTACTCTTGGTCTACCAGTAGTCGAGTCTCTTCGAAACGTAATATTCATATCCTTTAGGAAAGTGTTCATACTTTCTCTAATGCTTGTTAAAAAACCAGCATGCCCTCGCAGACTAGCATCGCCTTGGAAGATCATTATCCTATCTACGATAAAATCTTGAGTTAAAATATCATGATCAACAACGAAAGCTGTGACCCCTCGACTTTCAACAATTCGTCGTACAGTCCTAGTCATTGCTAACCTCTCTTCAACATCGAGATATGCACTAGGCTCATCTAAGAGGTATATGTTTGCTTTTTTTGATAGACACACTCCAATAGCTGTTCGCTGTAATTCTCCTCCACTCAAAGCATTAACTTTTCTATCTAAGATTCTTTCAAGGTTTAATGACTGCAAGATTTCAGATCTATACCAACTAGAAGTAAAATTTTCTTTTGAAACAGATCTAAGTAAATCCTCAACACTTCCATTATAATTGGAAGATATGTATTGGGGTTTATAACTAACTTTTATCTTGTCAAAAGTTGATTTTTCTCCTTCATCAGGTGTCTCAATTCCTGCTAACAGTTTGATAAAAGTAGTCTTTCCAATCCCATTTGGTCCTAAGATTCCTATAACTTCTCCTTCATGAGCTAATCCTGATTCAGTCATGAGTTTAAATTTATCATAAGATTTTTTCATTTTCCCCCATTTCAAAACAATATTCTGTGTTTTCCATGTGGTGATAGGCGGTTTAACTTGAAACTTTATTGGTTGACCTCTAAAACGAATGTTTTCATCAGGTAGATACCCGTCTAAGTAACGATTTATCCCTACTCTAACACCATACACACTTGATATAACACCATACACTCCTGGTTCACCGTAAAAGATACATATGTGATCTGAAAGGTAATCAAGAACAGCCAGATCATGCTCAGCAACAACAACCATTTTACCATCAGATTTTAGTCCAAGAATAGCCTTAGAAGCCTCAATACGTTGTTTTACATCGAGGTAACTTGAAGGTTCATCGAAGAGATAAATGTCCGCATCCTTACAGAGTGTAGCGGCTATGGCAACACGCTGCAATTCTCCGCCACTTAGAACCTTTATTTTCCTATCTAAAAACTGGTTGAGCTGGAGTTGTTCTATCACATCACCCATTTTACTTCTTTCATCTGCTCTTTCAAGGCCTTCAACTACATTCATGAGAGCAACTTCTTCCGGGATCTTATCTACATATTGTGGTTTATGAACAGCCTTCAGTTTGCCTTCACTTAGTTGAGAAAAGTAGTCTTGTAAAACTGATCCACGGTGATGTTTTATTATATCTGCCCAATCAGGAACTTTTTCATAATTTCCAAGGTTTGGTTTAATTTCTCCAGCTAAAATTTTAAGAGCAGTGCTTTTTCCCACTCCATTCCTTCCTATCAAACCTAATACGACTCCAGATTCTGGAATGGGTAATCTAAATAATTTGAAAGCATTAGGACCGAATCTATGACTACATTCACCTTCAAGTTCATCTGGAAGATTTACAATAGATATTGCATCAAATGGACATTTTTTAATACATATCCCACATCCGGTGCAAAGGGCTTCAATAATGAGTGGTTTATCATCGCTCTCATCGAATTTTATAGCATCAATATTACTTCTAACCATTGGGCAAAATCTGTAACAGACTCTTCCACAGTCTCTAGGTCTACACCTATCCGTATCCAAAACGGCTATTCTAGTCAATTCAACTAGTCACCATGGTCGTAATTTTGTTCAAAATTATATTGTAAAAATAAATAATTGGTAGCATAGTGAAAAATTGATGGAGACCTCATAGGTTCTTTAAGAGCATTATATCTTGTCAATAGGTAAAAAAGGTTCAATATCTATTGAGGTAAATAAATTTTATTAGTTGGTATAATTGTTGGAAGATTTTAACCTACTTATCTCAACAACAAAAGGAAATAAAAACCAAGTTTTCAATGAAATCTCACATTTACTTAAAAAAATTGGTGATGATAACCCAAAAATCGAAATAACATGCGTTAAAGGGTTAATTACAGTCAAGACAAATTTTAATACCTTCACTGTCATCAGAAAACTTAGAAACTTGTTGATAGACCAGCCTTGGACCTTTAGAACTACCTTAAAGTTCAGGCCAATAGAAAAAGTAGTCAATGCAGACCTCAAACAAATCCTCAAAGCCTCCATTGATCTTTCTTTAAAAATTGGTGAAAAAGAGAAATTCATGATACAAATCAACAAACGCCTTACAAACATCAAAAGACAAGACATTATAAATTCAGTAGCTTCAGAAATTAAACATAAAGTAGATTTAACAAACCCTGATAAAATACTTTTAATCGAAATTGTGGGTAATAAGGCAGGATTGGCGTTGATAAAAAAAGATGATGTTCTCTCTATAGTAAAAGAAAAGAAGTTTATCTAAGATTCTAAGATCAAAAGAGCTCCCTGTTCAATTATTAATTCAGTAATGACTTGATTCAGTTTCTGATCTTCGTTACTTAATGCTTCTATCTCTAAATTTGTAATGTCATAAAGTTGTTTCAACCTCTCAGCTTTTTTGAGGCTAATGATCTCTAATACTTTGTTATCTTTTATTCCATTTATTATGTTTAGCAATTTTTTTTCGATACTTTGAACTGTTTTTTTGTTATTACCTATCAATAAAACAGCGACTTTGGAAGTGCTTAACTTTACACCTAGCATTCCTATTGCTTTTTTAATCTGGCTTTGACCAGACGCGTAAAGTATAGTCTCCATCTCAAGACTATCAGAGATGTTTCGCTTCTGACTCATTGCTCGTAAAGCATTTAGTGCAGCAAAAAAAAGATGTCTAGATCCAGAAATGTTGTCAGCATCAAAAACTTGAATTACACAAGACTTGGCAGTCTCATTCATTTTATTTATAAATTTATCGACATCTTTAATTCTAACATTTCTAAAACCAGTTACTAGAACAAGCTTGTTGTATTCTTTAATCTCCTCTAGCACTTTTTTTCCCCAAAGATGTCGTTCAGAAATCTCTTTACAATTAATGGTTCCAACCCGATCTTTACGAGTTCAACCTCAACCTCATCAAGATGTTTCCCTTCTTTTATCATTTCACTTCCTAAACTTTTTATAGTTTCATAACGTTCCCAAGGGAACACAACCCAAGCTTTTGTATTTATCATAAAAAAGTCAGGTTTGAAAACGCTTTTCGGTTTGTAATAAAGTGTAGCAACTTTAATGTCTTTAGCGTTATTTTCAATTAATTTATTGTACACCAGTTTCAGAGTTTTTCCTGTATCTGCAACATCATCTACTAAAAGAATATTTTTTCCTTCAACAGGAGTTGAGATGGTTTGGGTGATGATTGGTTCTTTAGACATTTTTGAGATGTCAGTGTAAAACTCAACTTTGATGTTTGCTATGTTTGGGTTCTCCAAAAAATCAGATATTACTCGTGCTGGAGGCCAACCGCCACGTGATATTCCCAGAATTAAATCTGGTCTATAATTGCTTTTTCTAATCTTTTCAGCTAATTCTATGAGCAGCTGATAAGTAAAATCCCAACTTAATACCTCAAATTGTATGCTTCGTTTCATAATTCTTCCCCTAAAAAAATAACGGAGAACAATATAACACTATTTAACAACAATTTACTTTTTCTGAATTATTTTTATTAGTTAACCACCATGGGTTACAGGTATTAATGTTATTACATCTTGATTCTGTAATTTTGTATTAAGATCATGTAATAGACTAATCTCCACACCATTAACCAATATGAGGGCATTCATTCTTGGATCATCAATATCAATAAAAAAACGTTTAAACTCTTCGCCAAACATGCTTCCAAGGTTATGAAATAATGTTTTCACAGATGTATCATCCTCTAATTTAATGACGACATTACTTCTACCAGCAAGGTCTTTAAGTGGACCTATAGGTACTACTCTTACTTCAGGCATCATCTTCATCCTCAGAAAATATGTTCTTAAAGCTAAACATCTTTTTCAAGCAATAATACATTTGCTAATTTCTTTAATCAACAACTTTCTTATGGTTACTAAAAATTATAAACCTACACAACATTTGTGATAAAAAAATGCACACTTTCATTTTTTCTCTACCTTCTTAAGGCGTACTATGTATCCAGCAATTCTATTTCGCATTTGCTTTGCAACGGTGGGAAGGTACTCCTTCACTAATTTTTTGTTCTTTTCAAAATCCGTTGAGAACCTCTCATCATTCATTTCGAGAATTGTTTGTGCAATTCTTCTAACATTAAGTGAATACACTGGAGACTCAATTTGTTCAGTCATCTTATTATTTTCCTTCATAAAATCCTTAGTATTACAAAGTCATTCCGTTTTCGGATTATTATATATTATAGCTTATGTTTACAAGGTCTTGTTCTAGATAAGGATTTCATAAATTGCACATCATACTTCATAGAATCCTAAATTTTACACGATAGAATTATATACGGCTCTTAAAAAAAATTAGACGGAGATGTTTTAATGTCTGATGGTGATCTTCATCTTGCGCCCATGCACAGAATACTCAAGAAAGCTGGTGCTGAAAGAGTAAGTGAAGAAGCCGCTGAAGAACTTAGAAAAGCCTTGGAGTCAATAGGTCTCAAGATTGCAAATGATGCTTTGGACTTCACAAAACACGCTGGTAGAAAAACAGTTAAGGCAGAGGACATTAAAATTGTTGTGAAAAGATTACTATAGAAATAATTATTGTTAATGATGAGTGTTTGATTTGACGGATACTGTTAACTTATTCGGGATAAGCTCAAACTAAAAAAAATGTTAAGAGTAGTCATCAATGATTCTTAGAATCGATGACGTAATAGCGTCTTCCAAACTGCCTCCAACACCGTCTTGAGGGAAAGGTGGCGCACCTGAAGGGCTATCCTAATACTGATCAGCTTTGAAAGACTTAAAAAGATCTTATTATCTTTCCACATAACCTTCTTAATCTGCTTCGGTAGTGTTTCTGGCTCCGGTAGAAGGAGAATTAGTCTTCCGCCAAGTATAGCCAGGTTAAGTATACCGGCCTCTCGAGCCGGTGACCCGGGTTCGAATCCCGGCCGGAGCACCAATTATGAACCAAAGTAAAAAACCTATTAATCTGTTAACACTACTTTTTCCAGTGTTAAAGATATTCCTTTCAATTTTCTTGATTAAGGAGCGATCGAATTCAAACAAATAATAGTTTTAACAGGTACACCTGGAGTCGGTAAAACTGCAGTGTCTAAAGTATTGGAAAAAAGGTTAAAGGCATTACGGATCGATCTGAATAATCTTGTCATCAAGGAAAAATTGATACTTGGTGTTGATAAGAAAAGAGACACAGTAATTGTTGATTTAGTTAAACTTTCAAAAAGATTAAATATAATTCTGAAGTCTTCTTCCAAAGATATAATTATCGAGGGTCATTATTCATCGGATATTGTCCCTCCAGATATTGTATCCCATGTATTTGTACTTAGGAGAAATCCCTACAATTTAACTAATGTACTTAAAAAAAGAGGTTTTAAAGAAAAAAAGGTTAAGGAAAACGTGTTAGCTGAGCTTCTGGGTGTTTGTTTACGTGATGCAATTAACACCTTTGGAATTGACAAGATTTCTGAAGTTGATGTGACAAATATTACTGAAAAAAAAGCTGCTGAAAAAATACTCAGCATAGTCAATGGTATACAACAGAAAGCTATTGGAAAAGTTGATTGGATTAAAAAATTAGAAGAAGAGAGTCATCTTAACTCTCTCCTTTAAGAGTTCTAAATGCCTATTACAATTTCTAATAATGAAACATGTTTAACGGTGTAAGAAACATCTTTTTCCCCCTCCCCCCTAAATGGTACATGGTTAGTTAAATATTGAATTTCTCAAATTTTGAAATCAGATTTAAATTCAAACTACATATCTGCAATTTCTGATGTAGCTCAGTATAATGAAGTTTTAGGTGAACCATGGTTGCCATGTTTTTGTGGGCAATATTCAGTGGTATATATAAAAAAGAATAAGAAGTTAGTCCCTTACTGCAGAAAACACCTAATAGAATATATTTATGGTTCAACTGGAACTTACTATAAACTCAGAAAAGAGAGACCAACATCCTTTTCAGACGCTGTAGAATGCATAGAACAAAGTAAACCTGGTCTAGGAATATGGGTCTCAGAAGATTTTAGACCCCTTTGGAGTAAAAATGATAGATAACCGGTCTTGTATAATGATTTTAGAAAACATTCCTTGAAATTATTTCGTAATTAAATGAGTAAGTTTTCTTTCCTTTCATGCATTTTAATCTTTGAAATAATTTCTCTTTTCATCCTCTTGTTTTTTATATCTCTAATATAGAAAGGGTCTTCAACAATAGATACAGTTGATAATAAAATATTCCAAAGAATATATCGCTAAGTAAAAACTTTATTTAGTTTTAAAATCTTCAATTATAGGAATAATCCAATTAATGGAATAGATGAAATCATTATATCCTTGTGCACGCCTATTCCTTTTAGGAGTTATAAGGAATTGTCATCTATTGCTGAAAGAAAATTTATGCAAGAATTAAGAATGTTCCTTCAAAGAAGCGTGATAGTAGTTACTACAGATGGTAAAACTTATGCTGGAACATTAACTGGATACAATCCACGAAGTATGAGTGTTAGCCTTTCTGATGTTAAAGATGAACATGGTAATCTCCTGAATCGTCTTTTCATAAATGGAAATATTGTGGCAAAACTCTACATGGTTGAAAAACCATTTGATCTTAAGGCATTGTCCGAAAGGTTAGGTAAGGTTTTTCCACGAATGGCTAAACTCTATGAAGAAGCAGGCATAATAGTTGTTATGGATAAGATCAGAGTCAACGAAAAGGGGATTATTGAAGGATCCGGTCCAGCAGCAGAACGTGTTCAAAGGGTCTATGACGAATTTGTAAAGGAGAAATCTGAAGCTTAAACCATTTCGCCACATTTACAATACTAGACCAGACAGCTGATAGTACTTAATAGTTCATCAAGTTCTTATTAGATCTAATCTAACCTAACTAAAAAATGTTAAAGCGTTAAAATGGAACATACATTATTTTAAAAGGATGGTGGATAGGATTCCGAAAAACATTAAACTAAAATTTCTTGGTGGAACAAGAGAAGTTGGTAGATCAGCTATTGCCATAAAATCTGGTGGAACCCAGATTCTTCTCGATTATGGCGTCATGCTTGCTCGTGAGCCAGGATTCCCCATGCATATTCTCCCACGTGAAGTAGATGCGATAGTTCTTTCGCATGCTCATCTAGATCACTCAGGAGCTATTCCCGTGTTTCATATAAGAAGTCACACTCCAGTTTATGGTACACCACCAACATTTGAAATTACTAAGCTTCTTATTTCGGACTTCATTAAACTTTCAAGTTACTATCTTCCATTTGAATTTATAGATCTTCAAAACATGTTGAATTGTAGTGAACCCCAAAAATATCGCGAGTTATTCAGAATAGGCTCTTTTAGTATAGAACTTCTAAACGCAGGTCATATACCTGGTAGTGCGCAGATTTTTATTGAAACATTAAAGAAGAAAATGTTCTATACAGGTGATTTTAATGTTATAGATTCAAGATTATTGAAGGGTGCTGATCTTGATTATCAAGATGTCGATATTTTAATAACTGAAGGAACATACGCCAATGAGGATCACATGGAAAGAAAAGAAGTTGAAAAAGCGTTTATTGAAAAGATTACTGATGTAGTTGAGAGAGGGGGCACAGTTCTAGTACCGGCTTTTGCGGTTGGTCGATCTCAAGAAATTCTTTGCATATTAGCTGCAAATAATTTTGAATACCCCGTCTTTATTGATGGTATGGCTAAAGACGTTAATGAAATATTACTTCGCCATCCTAGTTTTCTCAGAGATCCAAACTTATTTATGGAGAGCCTCCATCTTGCAAAATCTATTAGAGGATGGCGTGACCGAAGAAAAGCGATTGGACAACCAGGGGTTATAGTTTCTCCTGCGGGAATGTTGAAGGGAGGAAACGCCATATTTTATATGAATAAGATTGCAAAAAGGAGTGATAACGCAATTTGTATGGTAAGTTTCCAGATTCCAGGAACCCCTGGTCACGAGCTCCTAACTTCTAAACGTTTCATAATCAGAGGTAAAATGGGGACTGTAAAAGCTGAGGTTGAGCATTTTGACTTTACATCTCATGGTGGCCAAACTCAATTACTTGAGACCGTGAAAAGAACGAGTAGTGATGCAAAAATCTTTGTCATGCATGGCGAAGAAGAGGGGTGTGTAAAATTTTCAGAAATCATTCATGAAGATCTTGGGCTTGAAGCCATAGTTCCAAAAGCAGGAGAAGTATTTAAAGTCTAATTAACATTACAAACTTTTGATTATTCGCACAATATTTAACATGTTATGTTAAGAAAATTTATGAGCTAATTGAAACTCTCCTTAACTTTCAATTCATAGGAATCTAGAGATTTGAAGCAAACACATCTTTATGAAGACATTGATGGTGTTAAATTTGTTATAATTTATTTTTTTGAGGTAGTATTAATTGCATTTTTAGTGAATCTTCTGCCAAGTTACTGGTTAGAAGAAATCACAGCTAATGTTTCATCAATAATCTTTTCCCAGCTTGGTCTTTTGTCAACTTGGTTTTCAGACGGAATCAATGTTTATGTTAAAGTTGGCAATAGCATGAAAAGCGTAGTGATAGGGATTGTGCGAGAATGTACGGGAATTCATGTTATTGCAATCTTTGCGGGGTTAGTTTTACCTCTCCGGGAAGGAACAAGTAAGAGAAAGTTACTCGCTTTAATAATGGCAAGCGTAATATTGTTTTTCTTAAATATAACTAGGGTTTTGTTGACTATTGGACTCATATTCTTCGATATATTTCCCTTCTCAGTTATTTTTTTAAATCCTACAGTGGAAACGTATCATTACCCACTGAGTTATCTTTATGGCGTCTTCGGTGTTTTTCTGCTAATAATCTCTATTGATCGCTTTATTTTGCCTGAGTTAGGGGATACACTTGTAAATGCTATGTTAATTTTGAGAAAATCATTTTCTAATTTATTGTTTTGGATTCTGGCGAAAATTAAAAGACATTGATGAAGATAGTGTTTAACAATTAAATCTCAAGTTCAAGATCTTTTTTGAGAAACTGAAATGAAAGTTAAACGTATTACTGATCGTGCACGTGATATTTCTAAATGGGGTTTCAACGCTTTTTTTTCTTTATAATAAAATATCCTGCAATTACAGTGACAAGGATCAGTGCAAAAACAAAATAAATAGTTAAATCCTGTTCTTCTTCAACAATAATTTTGCACTTAAGACTCTCAGCGCCAATAAATACGTTATTACCAAGCCAAGACGCTTTGAAATAGAAGTTTCCGGTTTTTGTAGCGTTCCAAATATAAAGATAATTTCCACCAGAAGCTGTATCAACAATTGTTAATGTCTCCCAATAGATTTCATCATTACTCATGAAAATCGTTATTTGTTCACCTGAAAATGTTGGTATTATAACACCCATAATCGTAACATTCTCTCCGAGCATAACATAAGATGAAGAGAGCTCACATGTAATTTTACTCAATGTCTTACTGACAATAATGATCTGTGCTGAACTTGTGGCATTCAAAAAATCTTTGTCTTCATGTAGAAAGGCTCTAACTAGATATTCGCCGGCTGTAGGAAACCAGAGGTAGGAGTAGTTACCATTATAGTCTGAAAGTATAACAGTTAAAGTGTTCCAAATACCTCTATTATTATTACTTATTTGAATAGTTACATTAGCTAATCGAATTGGAAAAACATAACCGAAAATCCCAATCGGTGCTCCCACCGACGTAGAGGAAAATGATAGGTTGCAAGTAATTTGACTTTGTTCTTTGTCTAAGCTACCATAGACAAATCCTGATAGTTCTGAGAAAGATAAGATTAAAAAAAATATCAAAAAGACTTTGAACTTCATAGGGCACTTTATCCTAATCATATGGTTCTATATGTTGCTCAATTAATTAAAAAAAGTTATTAAACGTCACCAGTTTCACATTTCAGCTTCTTAATGATCTCGTCAGCCTCAGACAGGTTCACCTTTAAGGTATAAAGTCTGTGAGGCGTTCTCAACTTTAATTTAACAAGGGCCTTCACTCTCTTGATTCGACAAAAACCCGCAAGCTCTGACATGTTAATAAAACTATCAACATCTTTAATTTCAGTTGGCAATAAATAATTCTCCCCTATCATAGGTGTGATTGACAAATCTTGATTAATAAAAACAATATTAAACCTTGCGTCATTGCTAATCGCTCAA
>JAUVYS010000109.1 GCA_030602965.1 Candidatus Bathyarchaeota archaeon
CTAAGAACCTTTTCAAAAGCCTTTGGCTTGGCAGGATTGAGGATTGGGTTCACTATCTCAAGCAGGGAAATTGCAGAGTACATGAGAAGGGTTCAGCATCCTTATAACGTAAACATCTTCGCACAGAAAGTTGCTAAAGAAGCTTTAAGGTCTTGGGACTATTATGCCCAGAGAATAGAAGAAATGAAGAAAGAAAGAGATAAGCTGTTCAAAAAACTCTTGGAAATGAAGGGAGTAAAGCCGTATCCTTCAGAAGCCAACTTCATCTTAACAAAGTTCGAGAGCATCAACTCAAGAACTGTCTACGAAAAGCTGGTTGACAAGGGGATCTTCGTGAAAGATCTAGGTAACCAGCCTCTTTGTGAGAACTGTCTCCGAATCGGGGTGGGAAACCCACAGATGAACGATAGACTAGTGGGCACTCTTAATTCAATTGTGAGGTAATCGATGTGCTAAGGGTTACCATAGATTTAGAACCGTAATTTAGATAAGAAACATTAAGGACGATGTGAAGAATGCGTAAAGCAGAAGAAATCAGAGAGACCAAGGAAACCAAAGTAAAAATAGAAATAGAACTAGATGGGACAGGTCAATGTAAAACTTCGACTAAATATGAGTTTTTCAATCACATGTTACGCACAATTTCCAAACACTCATTGTTCGACTTGAAGGTGGAAGCCACTGGAGATCTTAGACACCATGTGATTGAAGACGTTGCTTTGACCATGGGTCAAGCTTTGAAAAAGATCTTGGGCGACAAGAAGGGTGTTAGACGTTTTGGCTATGCTTACGCTCCTATGGACGACGCATTGGCTCGTGCTGTAGTTGATTTTGGAGGTAGAGATTACACAGTAATATCGTTGAACACTAGAGCTAAGAAGATTGAGGATACGCCCATCGAAGATTTAATTCATTTCTTTGAGGCTCTGGCTCAAACTGCAATGATAAACATCCATTTACAAGTACTTTATGGAGAGAACAACCACCACAAGATTGAAGCTGTTTTCAAAGCTTTTGCTTTAGCTATGAGAGAAGCTGTCAGTTTTGATCCAAAGAGGAAAGGTGTACCTAGCGCAAAAGGAGTGCTCACCTAGTTAATATTGTATTATTTTTTTGGAGTTCTGAATAGTGGAAATTATTCCTGCCGTTGACATAATGAAAGGTAAATGTGTTCGTCTGGTTAGAGGATCACCTGGAAATGTCAATGTCTATTTTGATGATCCTATTGAAGCAGCAAAGATGTGGGAGGAACAAGGCGCCAAGACTTTACATGTTGTTGATCTAGATGCAGCTTTAGGCTTAGGAGATAATCTTTCGATGATTGAACGACTTCTGAAAGAAGTATCTATAGATATAGAGGTTGGTGGTGGAATAAGATCAATACAAAAAGCTGAAGAGCTTTACAGTTTAGGAACAGCTCGAATAGTTTTAGGAACACTTGTAGTTGAAAAGCCAGAGATACTTTTAGAGATTGCACAAAGAATAGACTCAGCTAAAATCGTAGTTGCCCTAGATTATTCTGGGGAAAACGTAGCAACACATGGCTGGAAGGAGATTACTGACCTGAACATATTTTCACTTGCCCCAAAGATGGTTAAGCTTGGAGCAGGTTGGATCTTATTTTCAGCTATTGAGCGGGATGGAATGATGGTTGGACCAGACTTGAAAAATATTGAAAAGATGGTAAAAACAGTTGATGTTCCTGTAATAGCAAGTGGCGGAGTTAGTAGCATTCAAGACATTGAAAATCTGGTCAAAACAGGCACGGAAGCTGTTGTAGTCGGAAAAGCGCTCTACGAAAAAGTTTTCACTCTTAAAGAAGTTCAAAAAGCTATTTCCAAGTATAAATCTAGAGATTTAAAAAATTAGGGATTTGAAAAATAATGAAAGCAGATTCTTTCAGAATCGAGAGTATTGTAAAGAAATTAGACTTTAATAAAATGGAAGGTTTGATACCAGCTATAGCTCAAGAGAAGAAAACCAAAGACATTCTCATGCTAGCCTACATGAACAAAGAAGCTTTCAAAAAGACACTGGAAACTGGTTTAATACACTATTGGAGTAGAAGCCGCAACAAACTCTGGAAAAAAGGGGAAGAGTCCGGAAACATACAACATGTTAAAGAAGGCTTTATTGACTGTGACGGAGACACCCTCCTTTTTAGAGTGGAACAGATAGGTAGCTGTTGTCATACTGGAGAACACACATGCTTCTATGAAAAGATCGGTTTAGAAGAAAAACCAACTTTAACAACAAATTCTTCTATTCTTGAAGAAGTCTTCGATGTAATTTTAGACCGCCAAAAACATCCGAAGAAAAACTCTTACGTAGCTTCGCTTCTTGAAAAGGGTGAAGAACAAATTCTTAGAAAAGTCACAGAGGAAACAACAGAGTTAGTTCTTGCAACTAAAGAGGGCATAAAAGAGGAAATTATCCACGAATCAGCAGACATCCTCTTCCACATGCTAGTGCTTCTAGCTCATAAAGGAGTGGACGTCAGTGAGGTCTTCAAAGAGCTAAGAAAGAGGAGGAAATAACGCTTCAGAGATGTTTTTTGTCTAATTTCATGGATTTTCATGGTAAATTCAGTTCTCTAGAATTTTGTCTTGACAAATGATACTCCCTTTTCGTCTTTTTCAACTTCAATTATGTTTGATGCTTCTTCTTCACATATGTCATGATGCGTAACTAAGATAGTTTGAGCCAGTAACCTGGCTGTTTCTCCCAAATATTCAGCAATTTGCGGTATGTTCTTAGAGTCAACACCGTAAGTTGGCTCATCAAGAATAAGAAGGCTTCTGAAACGTAATGTTTCGAGGAGAGCTAGCCTCACAGCCAATGCTAAAATAGTTTGGTGTCCGCCTCCATCCCTCATTGCTGGAATATGCTCCACTAATCCCTTTGGATGAACGCTAACTACATAGGTTTCAGGATTTATCCTTATGGAATCATAGTCATGTTGATCTGTCATTCTCTCATAGTAGGAAAGCGCCCTAACCTCTATTTTTTTGAGCATATCACTTCTCCTGGTTTTAATAGCCGCCTCTAAGCGTTCAGTAAGTTGCCTCGCCAGTTCAGCTGCTTCAAGCCTCTGCTCCAACTCAACCATTTCCTTCTTATCCTTCCTCAGATCCTCCTTTTTCTTGTTCTTTTCACTCGTTTTTTCTTCAATTTTTTTCTTTATGTTTTCATACTCTTTCTTTGCATCTTCTAACTTTTCAGGATCAAGAAGGAAGCGTTGAGCCACCTTAACCTTCAATTCCGGGTCTTCAACTTCAAAAGGCAGACCCAAAAATTTTAATCCAGTTTCGATGAGCTTGTTGCACTCTTGAATTTTGTTCTCAATTTTTCCTCTTTTGGTCATTAAAGTTTGGAGTCTTTTCCTCAGATTCTTAAAGCCCTCTATTTTATTGGCGTATGTTCTGATGGTGTCTTCTAATTTTTGCAAGTTCTTGTTCTTCTCATTGTAAGCTTTTTTTAATAGTTCTTCATCGTGTTTCACATTTTGCAGATTCTTTTTCTTTTTTTCAAGTATTCCTTACAGGGTTTCTTCGTTCAAGTCTTGGCCACAAGTAGGGCACGTGGTGATTCCTGCCTTTAGTAGTTCTTCATGTCTCTCTATCTCATCTTGAAGGTGCTGTGCTTTCCCCCTATGGGAACCCCATTCCGAGTTAAGCTTTTTGGTTTCTTCCTGTAAGATATCACGTTGTTCCCCGAGCTTCTCATATTTTTCTTGCGTTTTCTTTATGAGTTTTGGAATTTCATCCTGCGATTTTAATTCTGCTTCAGAAAGAGCATCTTGAAGATTCTTACTTTCTCTTCTAGACTCCTCTTCGAGCCCATCTCTCTTTTTTACATGTTCCAACAAGTTCGAAAGTTCTGGGGACTTGGCCTTATCTATTTGTTCCTTCAGTTTTTGCAGTTTTCTCTGTCGATCTTTAACATCTTCCTCTAAATTTTCCAAGTTTTTCTGTAGTTGAGGAATGACCAGATTCTTGAGGGCGTCCAATTTGGTTTGAACATGTTTGCCTTCATGCTTTTCAAACACTCGTCTAACCTCATCCATTTGCTCCCTCAATTCTCTAACTACTGTGAGGCGCAGAATCAGATCCATGTCCTCTTTACGGGGTTGAAGGATATCCTGTAAAGCGCCTTGCCTCACATAAACAAGGTTGGTAAACTTCTTTAAGGATATGCTCATGTACTCCGTAACTTTCCGTCGTAAATCCTCATCACTCTCCACTTCAACCTCTCTTCCATTTTTCAAAAGCGTAAGCTTTGTTGTCTTGTATCCTCCTTTCTTATCAAGGCACCCATTTCTAGAAATTTCAATCATTGCGGTACTCACCGGATTCTTAAATCTGATGTACACCACCATCTCACTTACACCTGGAAGCCTTGAAACCAGAAGCTTCTTATGGACTCCAGGGATCTGACCATAAAGGGCGAAGAGTAAAGCGTTTAGAAGCGTAGACTTGCCGGTGGAGTTCCTGCCCTTTATCAGGTTTAATCCGTTGGTGAACTTTACCGTTCCCCTTTTATATCCCTCGAAATTTTTTAACCTCAATTCCTCTATTATGGCACTCATTTCTTCACTTTCTCTTTCAAGATGCGTGTCCACTTCCCTATGAAGGGTTGCCTATCTGATTCTGTGAGTAAACCTGTTCTCTGGCTCGCCTTCTCTTCTAAAGCCTGCTCTACCTCCTCAGTGATCGGTATCGCTTCCTGTATTAAATCCCCCAAGGGTTTCATAGCTTCTTGGAGGAAAACGTCTTGTCCGCCTAGGGGTTTAAAGAATGTTTGTTTTGTGGATTCTACCCTGTTCTCCACTTGGACATGTAACAGGTTTCGATTGGTTTCCTTCACCTTTGTTGTTAGAGCAGCCAGCTCCATTTCAAGTCTGAATGGATCTTCCACACTTTTCCCCTTTAAAACGAGCCTGAGGAGGCCTTTCTTATCTGACGCGTTGAGTTCTAAAGCATAGGCGTTCAATTTGGCTTTGGCTTCACTCTTGAACCATTCCAAGGGCTTCACCGCGTCTTCTGATGAAACTTTA
>JAUVYS010000053.1 GCA_030602965.1 Candidatus Bathyarchaeota archaeon
CCTCCAAGACCCCTCGATGTTCCGACAATGTCAACATCAACACCCCATGGAGGATCAAAAATGACAAGGTCGATTGTCTCATCTTCAATTTTTTCAGACAGAAATTTGTAGGCATCACCTTTGTGCAGAATGTAAGGTATACCTGAAGCCTCAGGTTTTGTAGCATCACGTCTTGCTAACTCCGTCAGAATTGCCGTTTCTTTAGCTTTAGTAAGAGCTTTCAGAGCTTGACGTCTGCTGGTAAACTTTGTCAGGCTGGGCATAACTTTTACTGATTCAGCAAGCATGATATCTTCCGATAAACTTCCGACAGACAAACCCAGAGAGTCTGCGGTATCTTCCATAGCCCAACCTTCAGTTTTATGACCTCTTATAGTTTTTCCGTGGATTTGCTGCTTCAGCTCGTGAATATCTGCTCGTAAAGCAGCTTTCTCATTCCACTTCAATTCCTCATGGATATTCTCTTCCAGCTCAATTTCCTTCTTCTCAATATCAGATAGATCATCATATAGACGTACATCAATTTCTTTAAGACCTAAATTTTTATGACACTTAAGTCTTCTATAACCTGCGACAAGCTCGAAATCGTCTGACACAGTTATAGGATTAATTAAACCCCGATGTTCGATGCTACGCTGAAGCTTTTCCATATCACCCATATCGGTTCGACGACGTACTCCTATCTTAACCTTTGCGATTGAGACTTTAATTATGTTCATCTTTTACCTCCAAGGCTTTTTTTACAGTATACTACTTTCATCTAATTTTAAGAACCTTATCTAAAATATCGAGAGCTTCTGCTGTATCCTTCTCAGGAAGATCTGCTTCAGACAAAGCGGCTGCGATAGTTAAGTACCATTTAATGTTTTTGTCGAAGTCAAGGATGTTTTCAACTTCGTCAGGAACTTTTCGTTTTCCTTGCTCTATCATAAGAACAAAAGAAGGAGATAGAAAAACTTTCCTCGCAGTTTCTTCTAATGTGAGGCCTCGGCCAATTCGCACAATCCTCAGCTTCTGATTCTTAGAAAGCTCTTTCATTTTAATATCTCCTAAAATTTAATCCTTTACAATAGGGACACCTCTTTGGATAGAAAGGAAGTGTCACTACCCATAATCCATAAGTTACAAAAGTTATAAGAACCGTTCCGAGACCGAAATGACGTTCAGGCAAGACATAGATATTGCAGTTTCTACAAAAAACTTTGTTGTTCAATTTTACTTTCTCCTTAATTTTTTATCCTTCTCAGTAGGCTCAAATTTTATATGTATCCAATTCCATTCCCGATCTATCGCTCTTATTGCACTATAAGACATCCTAATGTTTTTTGTGGAGATGACTTATTTCTAAGCCATCTCCTTTAGTTAATCCTACGCCTTGTGGTAGCCACGAACATAATTACGAGCGTCGCCTTCATAGTCTTCGACGATAACATCGACAATGAGTTTTCTGTAGGTACAGTCTTCAAGATCAAAACCGTCTTCATCCCATTCGACTTCAATTACTTCAAGCATGCCTTTAAGATTCCAGAGAGCTGCATCTGTGAGGGACGTGTCCCAGCTGAGAAGTTTATCCTCGAACTCACCATCGAGGATTTTTGAAATCCAGGTAATTTTTGGCTCACCTGAAGTTTTCGCCTTTTTGACCTTCGAGGTTTCCTGAAGCTCGACTAAATATGAATCCTCAGGATAAACAGAAAATCCGCTTTCAGCATCGTCAAGTCTGACGTTTATTCTTGCCATGATATACTCCTTTTTATTTTAGTAGTTATTTATCCTTATAAGGTTTTCGATCTTTCTTCTTTCAAACTTTTTCGTCTCCTTTCTATAGAATTTTTGTATCTTCATAATTTCAGCTTACTGAACTTACGACATCCGCTGGGTTGCAGACCCTAAGATGCATCAGATTCCTCCTTTTGTTTTTGAAGATTGGCTATTCTAATGAGACTATTGACTTTATCAACGATCTCATTTATCTTATTATAAAAGGCTTTGTTTATTCGATCTTGACGAGATACGGGATCTTTTGGCTTTTCAACTTTAGAAAGCTTTTCCATCTTTATCTCCTTTATTTAATCATCATCTATCTTAATTAAGTCATCTCTTTTTACCCTTGCATAAAATTTTGTCTTACATTCTTCACACAAGAAAAGAATATCGACAGAATTAGGCAAGTATGACAAATCTCTATCGAAGATTATACTATCTTCTTTACATTCAGGACATAACATTTTATTATCTCCTTCCAATTTCTAAGAGCTTCTGGATACTTGCTGGTTCAAAGACTATATGAGACCAACACCTTCCTTTTTTGATATCAGCTATCGATCCACGACTGATATTAAACATTTTAGCAATCTCCATCTGAGTTAATCCTTTATGAAGATACTCTTTTATAGATAAAACGTCAGTCTCTTTTAACTTAGCCTGACTATTTTTCTCACCAACCCGAGAGAGAAGACCTTTTTCAAAAGCATGCCCTATATTATCTACGTGCTTTATCCATTCGAGGTTCTTTACACTATTGTTTTTCTTAATACCATCTTTATGATTAGTCTCATAACCATCAGGACACGAACCAATAAAAGCTTCTAAAACCAACCTATGCACTCTTTTTGTAAAACGTTTTGCATCTTTGCAAAGAACAACTAAAGCATATCCTGTAGAATCAAAGCCTATCTTTAGGAGTCGTGGAGTTGCTCCTTTACGAGACTCTATGACACCTCCATCAGAAACTCTATAATAGGGAAAACCGACGACATCTTTCCAGACCTCACGACTTTTCATGAATCCTCCTTAGTTCCTTTATATCAGCAGGAGCAAGTTCAGGTAACTTTAAGGAGGTTCGAGCACAATACTTTTTTCCCACTGTCCTAAAAAAGTATTCACTGCCTTTTACTTTTGAAACATTCCTTTCCATGAAAAAACACTCATCAAAATATCCTGCAAGTTTTTTCATCATTTGTCCATCAACCATCGGCCAGTATCCAAGAGTTATCGTCGTGTCTGTCGAGGTGTCATGTTCTGTTTCCGTTTTTTCATGAGCTGTACAGATAAAATTTTTGTCCATCTGGACGACCTCAGTAAAGAGCTCTTCGAGATTCGACAGATATGATCCCCAACTTGGCCAGTTCATATCGCCGTCAGACTTCTTTCCAAATTTGCCTTGACCACGGAGGTAGATGAGCAATCGTTTCATATGCTCAACAAGTCTTGTCAAGCTATCGAGGACGATAGTATTATACCTACCGAACTCTTCGTCATCTTCAAGAATTCGGTTCAGCAGGTCGACGACATAGATATATCCTTCCGGCTGCTTTTTTATTTTACCATCAGGATGTAAAGCCCTGTCACCGAAAGAATCTGCGACGAGTGGAATTCTTACAGGATGGATTGTAACGTCTCCAGATACAATAAGATGCTTGATGTTTTCCATTCGATCGGCTTTACAATCTATGTCTATTATGAGCGTGGGGTGCTCGCAGGTACATGCTGCTGTTGTCTTTCCAGAGCCTGGGATACCGACGAGCAGATATGTTTTTGCCATAATTACTTCTCCCTTCTACAAAATATTTTTTCTCGCAGTAATAAGAAAGACAGCTAAAAGAAGCCATCCTAAACAAAAGACAACAAAGGCAATAGAAAGAAAGGCGTAAAGGGCGTGTTCGAAGCCCGAATCATAGGATATACAACTAAAGATGAAGATGAAAAACGTCGTCAACAGAAAATAGCCTATTTTCTTTCTTTTTGTCATAATTACTCTCCTTATCTCTCCCATCCAAGCGACTTTGATATCTCAGGTGTCATGCCACCTAAAGAAGTAAATCTTACTTGGAAGTAATCAGCTAAAGGTAATGTGCTGTTAAAGATATGATGGCCTATCGGAGCAAATCTTTGCAGAGATGCCATCTCGTATTGGGACATTTTGTCTATGCGGTCTTTCCAATCTTGTATTTCTTTGTCTGTCATTTCAAATTCTCCATTCATCTTCTTTTTCCTCCACAAAGGTTAAAAGCCAATCCTGCATCTTCTCAAATGATCCCCAACAAGCCATCGGAGTTTCGGTATAAAAATATGCAACAAAAGCTGGAATGTTTTGTATGTTTTCATCATCTGCACGTCCTACAGCTTCTTTCAAATCATTGCAGATGACAGCCTGAAGAAAATTTCCTACTGGACGACCTTCCTCGACATAGGCTTTGATGCTCTCCATCATATTTTCTCGGATATAAAAGTTTCTAAATCGATACATTTTATGCTCCTTCCTTAACAACAGCATTTATCTGAGATGCTCATAAACCAGGCAGCCCAGTAACGATCTTTCTTATTTAACATCTTACTCAGACTAAGCCCTTTTGGATAAACGAAAACATCGTATCCTCCAAGACTCGACGACAAACTTGGAAGCATCACGACCTTTTTGTCTTTAGCATTTTCTTTTATCCTCTTGAGATTACAAAAATTACATGTCGTTAAAGAGCTCATCAGCTTTTCCTTTCAATCCCAATAAGCTAAAGGATTTTCCCAATCTGGATAATTTTCCATAAGCCACACATGAGCTAAACATCGTAAAGCATCTTGTTCTTGATACCATTTCCTCATTAATTCATCATCAGAAATATCAGGCTGTGGAGATAGACGAGTTTTAACTACCCAAATGATCATATCACCATCCATAACAACACCATGCCATTCATGTTTTAAGCAGTTCGGATCTTGCCAACCACATACCGGCTGGACCCCATAAGAAAAATGAGACATCAGATCAAGGTGTGCCCTTCGGTCATAAAAAGCAGCCTTGTAAAAAATCTGAGCTCTTGCTCGACCTTTATCATCGAGAAGCTCCGACCACATGGAATGTTCTGTAGGAACTTTTTTCCATCCATCCGGAAGTTTAACTTCGACAAAGATATCATCGATGTCTCCTCCGAAGATAATACCTAATGATTCCAACTGCTCACGAGTAGTGCCATGAAGCAGCTCTCTCGGTAAAGTTTCACTTGCAACAAAGTCAGTTTGACCCTGAACTTCCTGAGCTTCAACGCCTCCAGGAATTGCAGCAGTAAGAAAATTTGATACGTCACCTTTTACAAAAGCTCCTAAGGCTGCGGGAGTTATTTGAAATCCTTTATCTTCCATATCTCCGAGAAGCTTCACAGCTTCATCTACTTTTTTATCCTTACTCATCATCATTCTCCTTTTCAAGCTCTTCGTTTAAAACAAGAAAAGCTGCAGCAGCATGAACAATAACATCCAGCCACTCTCGACGAGCCTGATCTGATGACATTCTCAATGTTTCTCGTGCCTTTTTACGAACCTGGTAGACTGCAGGAGTTGTTCCTAAAAGTCTTAGCTCGGTACAGATAGGCTGATCCTCAAAAGGTTCATCTGTAGCATGACGTTCCTTTCCTTTGCCGATGCTGGCTCTAAGAAGAGCTGCATTGAAAACATGAAGGAGACTATCGTATGTACCTTCAAAGTTTTCTATCTCAGAAAATTCCATTTAAATGCCCTCTATCCAATCAGTAAAGTTTTTGTTAATGCTGCAAAAACAACAAAGATAAAATAAATTATCAATGCTGCCGGAATTGATGCAAAGACCCACTTAACCATAAAGGATACCATCGATCCGAATTTCATCTTGACATCGACAACTTCAACTATTTCAACTATTAATTTATCCTTCGCCATTAGCTTCCCCCTTTCTATTAAAAGTTTTAAGGATGTTAAAAGCCTTACCCCAATTACCTCGGTCATACTCTTTTTGAAATTGACGTATGGCATAGTCACTTGCAATGTAGAAAGTATAATTCTTAGTCTTTTTATTCAGAACTCTTACTGTAACTTCAGAAAAACCATCAGGATATTTTACCGTCGACAAATGCAAAAGATTCATAGATTCTCCTTCTGAGCTTTTCTCAAGTTGTCAGCAGTATCAACAAGATAATCCCAAGTATTGTTCATAGCTTGTTTATAAACTGCGTCTCTGATATCAGCAGGTAGGTCGTAAAAAGATTCTACATCGTATTCGTTGTAAGCGATCTCGTCAGCCCGTTCTGTTATCATCATTTTAAAATCCATCAACTCACCTCCAACTCTGTAGAATCAGTGATAACTTCTTCTACAAACTTTCCGCTGTTATGAACAAAGTAATCAGATAGTAATTCAGATAGTAATAGGTCAAGACTACCATGAAGCTCAATATGAAGTTGCTTGTGCTCGCCTTTTGTCATTTTCACTCTCCTTCCTCATAAAATTCCCAATCTTCCTCTTGCCCAAAGAAATCATCGGGCAAAGGTTTTGCTTCCTGGTCGAAGAAATCTTCACCGGCTTCGGGAATGCCATCATAAAAATTGAGGCCGTCATAAACGGTTCCGTTTTGAAAGTCACCTTCGACAAAGATCTCATCACCTTTCCCATCTTCAAGAAAGCCCTCCGCATATCCTTCGTCAACCCTGATAAATCCTGAAAATCCATTTCCTTCAACATAAATCTCCTCGGCGTAGCCTACCGACGACATTAAAAAAACTAAGACTGCAACAACTACTATCTTTGTTATTTTTCCCATGGACTTTTCCACCTGAGGTTGCCTAAACAGTTATTTTTTCTGTTGCCATCTTTGTGTTTACTTCTCCATCCGTCAGGACATAAACTTATAAAAGCTTCAAGCACCAACCTATGAACAGCTTTTGTAAAACTTCTGCCGTTTATATAAAGACTTACTTCAGTAAATCCAGCTTGTGTAGTGCCAGCATTCAACAAAATTGAAGGCCTACGTTTGTAAGATTTAACTCTTCCATGATCAGAAACTTCATAGTCAGAAAAACCTTCAACAGGTTTCCAAATTTCGACATCTATTAAGTTCATCAACTTGCTCCTTACTCCAATAACAACTGCAAATTATTGGCTTTAGTCCGACAGCTTCACTTCGTTGCAAAATCCATTCATCAGATGTTCCTTCGTAGACGTCATGAAATCTATTTCCGAGATAAGTTATTCCTGCAACATAAAAAGATTCAGATAAAAGCTGCAGCCAATTAACTCTTGCTGTTCGAGTTTCTTGTCCATCTCTAACCGGAATGTCAAGAAAGATATTCTTATCTCGAACACTGATGATTTCATTATCACAAAGCTCATGATTTTTCATCAGGAAGATCCTTTCCTTCTTGAAAACCTCTACGATATTCATCATTCAAACAACTCGGACAGGGAGAAACTATGAGCTTTTCTATATATGTATTTATGTGGGCTTTAAGTTTTTCTCCACAATCTTCACAAAGAACGTCAAACTCAATTTTAATTGTCATTAGCTACCCTCCTCCTATGAATTTCACTACGAAGGTCTCTTATTAGTGCATATGCTTCATCTAACAATTCATTCTTCCTAAGTATAAGACGCTCACAGTGAGTTATTTGACCATCTTTTATTAAAATTTCAGATTTTAAATGATTCATTTCCTTATTAATCCGATCCATGAGGACCCCTTTATTTCTTTCTACATGCAGAAAGTGCATATTCAACAGCACTTGTAAGAGCTTGAGATGAAGCCATGAGAGCATCGAAAGCTTCATTAAGGTCTGCAAGGGAATGACCTTTTTCTAGCTCAGCAATAACAGCCTCAGATCGCTCGTTATTAAGGACTATGAACTTTTCTTCTAAAACTCGTATTTTTTCTTCAAGCATCTTTTTAGTCACCTTCGCCATCAGCTTTTACCTCCCTCTTTCTCTCTGAAACTTTATACTCATTCTTAAGAATCCTATCTCGAAGTGAGCCTTTCAAATATTTCAGTGGAAGATAATCACAGCCTCCATATTCAATACATCTTGAGTTGTCAACATCGTTCATCGGGAAACAATCTGCTTCTTCTGCTGCAATAATTCGCTCTATCCAG
>JAUVYS010000131.1 GCA_030602965.1 Candidatus Bathyarchaeota archaeon
ATAAAATTAGAAAACTTATAACATCAAATCATCTTGGTATTTTAATTTAAAAAAGAAAAAATCGCATTTTTAAAAGCGATATAGTAGTAGTGTTTTATTCATTACTATTTTACCACGTATCGATATACTACCGCTTCTCCAGCTGTCGGACTTTTCCTGGTTATCTTAATGATGTCTCCTGGCTTTCCTCCTATTGCCTTTACCGTTGGATCAGACTTTTTAATTAAAGGTAGTTGATACTTTTTTATGTGATACTTTTGCAGAAGCTCTTCAGCTTCTTCTTCGAGAAGAATCTCGTGAACTGGCACCAAAAAATGGTCAAAGATTTTAAATGTTCTTAACGAGTCCAAACTAATCCATTCAATCTTACTTTTTTCAAGCACTTTCTTTCCAGATGCTGTTAAACCTTTACCTATAAGGATGCCTTTGTCTATTTTCTTATCAGCTTCTAAAGTTTTACACATATTCCGAATCTGCTCTACACTTACTCTATCTGACTTAAACCTTGATTTTGTGACTACACGTACAAGAACGTCTTCTTCTGTTTCATGATCAGAAGCAAAAATATCAAATACGCCGTCATTCTCTTCAATTTTAACTTTCTTCAAACCTCTAGTCTTAAATAATTCTTTTACTTCAGCTGGAATCTTCATTTTAATCCTCACCAACAATTCCTATTCTGAGATATATTAATTTTGGAATCATAATTCTCTTCATAGCAAATGTTATTTTTTTCTCGAAATCTGCTAATAACGTCATTAGATAATTAATTCTTATTTGAAAGCTAAATTATTATCAATCAAAAATAAAGCAATTAGAAAAGGATTCTTATTCTTCTATTTCAATTATCTTATTTTTTGATTTAAAACCGGCAACTATCTTTACTTTTGAATTAAAATATTATGATAACAGTTTTATCATAGCCACATTAGCTTTTCCTTTCTTTGCAGGGGCTTTCAGGTTTACGTAGTATAAGTTATCTCCAATTTTTTCAACCAAGTTTCGTTTTGAACCCGGTTTGGCAAGTACACGAATACGCAAAAACCTACACCAAAGAAAAAAACACCATTAAAACTAGTATACAGAGACCTTTTTCACACCTTTTATCTTTAAAACATCGTTTATTAAAGCCCCAGGAATTTTTTTTTCAGCAATAAGTGTTAGTTTAGGCTCAGGCGAGAGTTCAGGATCATCTACTATGGCTTGACGTATGCTTATATTGCTGTCTGCTAAAAGTGAAGCTGACTTTGCCAAGATTCCTGGGATTTTTGCATTAATCGGTGTAATCTCTAATACACCCATGTTTAGGTGTCTTGCGACCTCCTTTAAGGAGTACCCAGCCGAACGTATATTTATAAATAGAGTCTTTAACTCGTGGTTTTCTTCTATGGATTTTACTGTTTCATTCACGGTTCTCCTATCTACTCCAGCAACTCTGCCTATTCTAACAGGAGGAATTTCAATGATGTCATTACAATAGATCTTGGAGTTTCGTACATTGAAGCCATTTTCCACTAAAACCTTTGCCACAGCAAGGCGTTCAGGATGACCTTTAAGACATTCCATTACTTTATTCCACATAAAGCTCCGCTCAAGTACATTTATGTACCTAGCTCCTATAAAACAGTAGTTGTTAAATAGTCTCTGAATGAAGTTCTAAAAGTGCATTTTTTTTAAACATAAATATTTGGCAAATGGTCCAAACTTAAAAGAATTTAAAGGAAAAGGGTTTTCCCATCTTTTACTGATAGTTTTTGATTTCCTCTTTCAACCAGGGATATATCTTGACTAGCTTTTGCATAGCTTCATCTACTTTTTTCTGTGGATACTCGTATGGAAGAAGCTTACCATTGAGATAATCGTCATAACCTTGCATATCGAAGTGGCCATGCCCACATAGCAGAAACAGTAGAGTTCTCTCCTCACCAGTTTCTTTGCATCTCAACGCTTCGTCGATTGTAGCTTTAATCGCATGGTTTGGTTCAGGAGCGGGCAATATTCCTTCTGTCTTAGCGAATAGTGAACCAGCCTCGAAGATGTCCACCTGGTTATAGGCTTTGCTTTTCATTATGCCCTTTTGTTTTAACAAACATAATGTTGGCGCCATTCCATGGTAACGTAATCCACCAGCATGGATTGGTGGTGGTATAAACATATGGCCTAGAGAGTGCATCTTTCCCATCGGGGTCATTCTAGCAGCATCAAAATGGTCGTATATGTAGTATCCTTTTGTAACCTTGGGGCACGCAGTAGACTCGACCGCTATAAATTCTATGTCCTTGGGTGCTTTTCCGCTGGCTACATCATAGTAGTATGGCCAATATAATCCTGAGAAACTACTGCCTCCGCCGACGCATCCGAAAATTGCGTCAGGGTATTCATCTAAAATTTCCATTTGTTTTTTGGTTTCTAACCCAATAACTGTTTGATGCAACAGAACATGATTTAGTACGCTTCCAAGGGTATATTTGGCTTTATCATCTTTTAACGACTCTTCCATTGCTTCACTTATTGCTATGCCAAGACTACCGGAGCTTTTTGGATCTTCACTTAAAATTTTCTTACCTGCTTCTGTTCTTTCAGAGGGGCTTGGATAGACTTCAGCACCCCACGTTTCCATCAAAATTCTTCGATAAGGTTTCTGATCATAACTCGCTCTAACCATGTATACAACAGATTTCATATCAAGCATATTGCAACTGAAAGCTAATGCAGAACCCCATTGTCCCGCACCTGTTTCAGTGATAATTTTTGTCATACCATCCTTTTTAGCATAGAAAGCTTGAGCTATGGCGGTATTTGTTTTATGACTGCCAGGAGGACTAACGCCTTCATACTTGTAATATATTTTTGCAGGGGTCTTGAGAGCCTTTTCGAGGTTAATTGCTCTGTAAAGAGGCGTTGGTCTCCACAAACGATATATTTCCAGTATTTCTTTTGGTATGTCTATCCACCGTTCTTGACTCATTTCTTGTTTGATACATTCTTTTGGAAAAACAGCTTCGAGATCTTTAGGATTTATTGGTTCTCTAGTAACTGGATTAATGGGTGGTGGTAAGGGCTCTGGAAGATCCGGTTGAATGTTGTACCACTGTTTAGGGATTTCTTCTTCATCCAGCAAAACTTTATGAGATGACATTTAACAATATTCTCCTTGTTTTTAAGTTCACTATTGTTGAGATATGTAATATTTAAAACTTATGTGCATATAAATGAACGTTTATGCTTATTTATATATGTCTTGATGTAAATAAAGGCGTTTAAAAATGTTCAAAACGTGAAAGATTTTCAAGTTATTTATGTTAGTGAAACTATTGAGTGAAAAAAGGAAGTTTTTATGAAGACTGTTGGCTTTGTCGTAAACCCTATTGCTGGAATGGGAGGAGCTGTCGGCTTAAAAGGTACAGATGGCCAAGAAATATTAAAAAAGGCAATTAGTCTTGGAGCAAAAGCTATAGCACCAGCTAGAGCAGAAGAATTTCTTTCTGAGTTAAAACCAATAAAAAGATGGGTTCGCCTCGTTGCTGGCTCTGGAATAATGGGTGAAGAGGAGGCAAAAAATCGAGGTTTCTCTTTTTTGGTTATAAGTGAGAGAAAGAACATAACTACCGCCGAAGACACGAAAGCATTTGGTAAAAGCGTTTATGAAAAAAATGTTGATATTTTGGTTTTCTGTGGTGGAGACGGGACTGCACGGGATATTTTAGATGTGGTTGGTACAAAGATGCCTGTATTAGGGGTTCCAACAGGCGTCAAAATGCAAAGTGCTGTCTTTGCAGTTAATCCTCGTGCCGCAGCCAGAATAGTGATGAGGTACTTATTTAATGAAATACCTCTTAGAGAAGTAGAAGTCATGGATGTTGACGAAGAAGCTTATCGGAAGGGAGAATTGTCCTCAAAGCTTTACGGTTATATGCTGGTACCTTACGAACCACGATTGATTCAAACTTCAAAGTTAGCTAGCCCATCTACTGAAATTGAGATACGTAACCAAGCAGGTATTGCAATCTACATAATTGAAGAGATGAAAAAAAATGTGATTTACATTGTAGGTCCTGGAACAACAACGCGTACAATCGCTGATCTTCTGGACGAAAAAAAGACTCTCTTAGGAACAGACCTTTTCTTAAATAAGAAAATAATTGCACATGACGTAAATGAAAAACAGATCTTAAAGAAAATTGAAGAAGAAAACGCAAAGATCATAATAACACCAATAGGCGGACAGGGATTTATATTTGGAAGAGGTAACCAGCAAATAAGTC
>JAUVYS010000129.1 GCA_030602965.1 Candidatus Bathyarchaeota archaeon
CCCCGCGAAAGACTTTACAGAGTACTTCCCTAGCCTAACTTCGTTTTGCCAAGAAGTCAAAACTTCTGAAAACTCAAAATAACCTCTAGAGGAGAACCAATGCGTAGAAGACATCTTGAAAACGTTGCCTACGATCCTAATTGGCAACCTCCAGGGGTCATTTACGGAGACGACTTGATTTCTAAGGTCGCTCAAGCCTCAGAAAAATATGCCGTTGCCACCATGGAAATTCCCTGGAATTTGATAAAAGATAAGTTAACAAGGCAACCAAAAAAGGTAGTTTTTGTCTCTAATATGCACAAAGAAACAGTGGAAAAATTAGAGACCTCTGTCCCCCAGGTTGATCTAGTTATTGGCATTGGAGGTGGTTCTTCTCACGATATGGCCAAGTATATTGCTCTAAAAAAGCAGTGTCGACTTATTCAGATTCCCACTATATTATCTAGCGATGCCTGTGTAACAAGAGCCGTTGGAATCAGAGAAAATGGGAAGGTAAAGTATATTGGTCACGTATTTATTGACCAAATCGTGGTAGATTTTTCTCTGTTGAAAAGAGCTCCCAAGGAACTTATTCGTTTAGGAGCAGGAGATATCCTCTCCTCCCATACCGCCCTTTATGACTGGAAAGTATCCGTTAGAAGTGGCTTTGAGAAAATGAATGCCCATGCTTATAAGGAGGCAAAGGAGTTTCTCTCTCGCTTAAAGAAGAACCGTTATGAGATAAGGGACGCGACTGAAAAGGGTATCAAAACTATACTGGAGCTTTATCTAGAATATGCAAGATTAGCTAATCAGATTGGAACTGACAGAGCGCAGGAAGGTTCTGAGCACTTTTTCGCTTACGGAGTTGAATACTTGACCAAACGACAGTTTGTTCATGGACAGCTTCTGGTTACAGGTATTGCGGTTATGTCTTATCTTCAGGACAATGATTTTGAAGAAACCCTGGAGTTGATGGAAGATATGGGGATAGGTTACAGATTGCAAAAAATAGGCTTAACCAAAGATACCTTCGCTGAAGTTCTTCTTTCCTTAAAAGAATTTGTGGAAAAAGGAGGATATTACTATTCAATTGTCAATGAGAAAAAGATTAATTCAACTCTTATTCAGGATGTGTTTGAGAGACTCAGCTAAGGTTACCTAAATTGAAAAAGAAGCTTGTTAGGAAAGAGGCGTTTTGCAATTGAGGTTGTTTAGTTCTTTCTCATAATTATTATATACTTTTCTCTTGACAGTTGTCTTCCCATATGAATATAATGCAAATGAAAATAAATTATTCGAGGTGCAAAACTTGAGCTTTAAGCCTGTCTCTGTTGAGAAGAAAATCGAAGCTGTGTCCAGGGCAATAGTGGGGAAGAAGATACAACTGGTAGCCAAGGAAATCAGAGTTCAAAAGTAAAGCCCAAGGGGTTCTAGTGCAATAAAATTTGCTAATATGATAATTTAGTAATGAAGTTAGATTTTTGGTAAGGGAAGAGCTAAAAATAAGGCCAGAGGGAGGTGAAGAGCAGGTGGGCCGTTAGCTGGGAAATAAAGGAAGGTTTTCCAATAAGAGGAGTGTCGAAAGATTAGTTTCTCTTTTGGGGGCTTTCCACAGAAAAATGAACAATGTTAAAAATCTTATTAAAAGGAGATTCTGATGAAGAAAGCTTCTTTATTTCGTGTTTTACTGTTGCTTCTGGCTTCTGTGTTTTTAGTGACGGCTGGTGGGCAAAAGGAAGGAGCTGCAAAGGAAGAAAAAATTAGAATAGTGCATTTTCACCATACCCAACCTCCCTTTGATGAAATTCATCTCGATGCTGCTAAATCCTTTATGACTAAATATCCGAATGTGGAAGTTAAGTTTTTAATGTATGCTGATGCGGATTTGCCGACCAAGGTAAGGACAGCGCTCGTTGCGGGTAGTGAGATTGATACTTTTAATATTGGTTCTTTCCAATCGACGTGGTTCATGGAAAACCGTTTAGTTGAGGAAATAATGCCATCTGCATTTGGTAAGCAGACTGTACAAGAAGTTATCGATATGTGGGAAAAGGATGCTATCAAAAAGACAGGTGGCTTCTATGAAGGGAAATACTATGGACTACCTTCTGAAATGAGTAACTATGCTGCGTGGATCAACATAGCGCATATGAGAGAAGCTGGATTGAATCCAGAAACTGATATTCCGAAAACATGGGGAGATTTTGTTGATGCGGCCAAGAAAATGACGAAAGACGAAGGGGGAGTGAGAGTAAGGAATGGTTTTGCCATCAACATAAAAGCATCGGTATTCCCGTTTTTGATCCTTCACTCGTTAATGGAGCAAAAAGGTCTTGATTGGGGAACTGAAGATGGACTTTTTGCAAGCCTCGATACAAAAGAAGTTGTAGAAGCTTTGACCACATTCACAAATTGGGCCACAAAGGACAACATCTTTGATCCTGGTCTATTTGATAATGAGAGGGAGGGCTTTGGAAACGGCCTCACTTCTACATTTCTTACCGGTGGGACATGGTATTGGGGAGTATTGGATGAGTACACAGTTCCTCGAGAAGATGTAACTCCCTTCAGGTATCCACGATATAAAGATGGAAAAGACATTGGTGGTGTTGTTTACGGATACTCTTCATTTGTTACAAAACAGGCAAGGAATAAGGAATGGGCTTGGAAGTGGTTAGATCATTTTTTAAGCCGCCCAGAATTAGACATAGTTCACGGTAATTATCAGCCAAGAAAAACTCTGGATCCCACTCTGGCTGACAAATACATTCCTAATAATGATGTATTCGGATATGAGAGACAACACGGAGCGATCATCCTCGCATCGACTAAATTTAATGAAATTCAAGATGCAGTAGGAGAAGCTGTTAATCGTGTCGTTTTCAGAGGCATGTCAAATGAGGAGTCAATTAGAATTCTCAAAAAAGAAGTGAAGAGCATATCAGAATAATTTTCTCGTGAACTAAGCGGCTGCTCTGAGAGAAAGGAGCAGCCGCTTTGCGTTAATAATTGGGAGTCTATGAAAAAAGTCGGTTATTACAATAAGCTTCAGAGACATGGTTACGTTTTTATTCTCCCAACGCTCCTATTTTTCTCAATTTTTCTGATTATCCCAATGTTCAATGCGTTTCAACTGTCGCTCTTTAAGTGGAATCTGGTTGGCCCGAAGATTTACGTTGGATTGGAGAATTTTATAAGACTTTTCAAGAATGAGAGATTCTGGAACTCCTATCTTGTTACCCTCCATTTTACTTTTTTGACTGTTATCATTATAACATTCATCTCTTTCTGGATGGCTCTAGCGCTCACAAGCAAACTTTTAAGGTTTAAAAACGTTTTGCAGTCAATGATATTTTTGCCAGTAGTCTTAATGATGGTTCCTGTAGCTGTTGTATGGCAGTTTATGTTTCAAACTACCGGCCTTCTTTCTGTTATATTTCTTAATGTCTTCCGATTCAATATCCCATGGCTTACATCAACAAAAATTACTCCCTACGCTATGATACTAGTATATGTATGGAAATATACTGGATTTTATATGGTAATGTTTATTGCTGGGCTCCTTGGTATTCCTGAAGTATACTATGAAAGTGCGACTCTAGACGGTGCAGGGTTTTGGGCGAGATTGATCCATATTACAATTCCACAATTAAAAAATACTCTGATACTTATGTTAGTATCATGTATAATCTTTACATTCGGTACATTTCCATTGCAGTATGTTATGACGGAAGGTGGGCCAAGTAGATCAACAGAGGTTTTAGCATTACTCATTTACAAAGAAGCTTTTATGTATATAAAGTTTGGATATTCGGCTGCAATTTCGGTAGTTTTTTTCCTTACCCTTTTGATCTTTTCAGTTATTCAGTTGAGGATCTTTAAATCAGGCACAACTTAAGTCGATGATTTTACAAACATTGGACTAACCAGTTTATATGGAGAGCAGGGTACATGGTCTCTTATAGAACGGGAACTACAATAAAAAAAGTCACCCTATGTACAGTAATCATTGTGATAGGGCTTGTTTATGTCTTTCCATTTATATGGATGGTTCTCTCTTCCTTCAAACTTAATAAAGACGTTCTTGCCATACCGATTAGATTCTTTCCTCCAGTATGGAACTTTGAGAGTTATTACAATGCATTCCACTATTCTGATTATGACTTTCCACGATATTTTTTCAATAGCGTTTTTGTCACAATGTTTGCCGTTTTACTGTGCGTATTCCTATCAGTAACTTCAGGATATGGGTTTGCCAAATATAAATTCAAAGGTAATAACTTATTATTTACAATTGTTTTAGCTACAATCATGATCCCTTTTCAGGCAATAATCGTCCCACTTTTTATTTTGGT
>JAUVYS010000026.1 GCA_030602965.1 Candidatus Bathyarchaeota archaeon
CTTTATTTTGACCTCCAAGAAATGTACCAAAACCTTTCCCTATGTTTAAAGCTGTCTCACAAGTAAGATCTTTATTGAAGATTCCTCTAATATCGTACGCTCTAAAGATGTGTGAAGAAACCAAAATTCACCCTCAAAAAATAATAGTGAACGAAATCATTTAACCTTTATACCTTTATCTAAAAATGAAGCTTTAGAGAAAAACCACTACATTAAATGTTACGTAGCCTTCGCCGGTGGGGTTTCAGTTTCATCAGCGCCTTCCATTGGAAAAGCAATCAACTTTGTTTTTCTGATACCTACATGTCTTATAGGAGCAACTTTCTTGGCTTCATTGTAAATGTCTGAAGCAATCTTTCCCAGAACCGCTTCCTGGACAAATTGATCAAATGCAAGAGTTTTAGCTTTCTGTTTAAGATGTTTTTGGACTATTTTTCTAAACTCACTAATTTGTGAAGCCTTTACCCTCACAACAGAGAAGATCACTACAGAAGTGCGAAGGATGTAACTATCTTTAATCGATACGTTAAATATGCCATCGATCCTTGTACTTCCACGTCTTACGAGGCTTCTCAAATAGTCTCGAGAATATTCATGCCCTTTAAAAATAGTCGATACTTTTGATCCTTCTATTGCGATCACTTGAAAGTAGAGTTTAAGATGTTGCTGCGAGGGGTCTCCTGTTATATCATAAAGAGTTGTGCTAATTACTCGTCCCATCAAATTGGATGATTCAGCAGATGGGGTGGTACCGATCTCCATTCCGCCAAAGTATGGTGGAGTAGTAATAGTATACCAGTTTTTTGTTCTCCATTTGTCTTGAATTTTTCTAGATCTTTTTGGCAAAAAATCACCAGATGCGAAGTTTGAAAAACAATCATTTTCAGATTTAAAAGTTTTATCTTTTCAACCTCATTGCTTGGTTAATAGATTTTTCAGCGACTTGCACGCATGCAAGGAGATCGTCGATCGTAGAAAGAAACGTTTCAAGTCTTCCTTCTAAATCTATAGATGTAACGACAACGTTTTTATCAGTTATAGTATCAACATTCAATCCTTTTGGTGCAGAAACGTTGTCTGGTGCTACAGCCTTAGAAACAACTTCTGCATATTTTTTATTTTTATAATTCAAAACTATTTTCGCAATCATTATTAATTAACCTTTAATTCCAATTTGTCTCCAACAATCTTATCCACGACTTTTATAAAATCATCTTTATGTACATATGGAAGCTTGGCGCCAGCTGCAACGTTGTGACCGCCTCCTCGACCTGCATATTTTTCTGAAACTTTTTGCATTATGGATCCCAAGTCTAATCCCTTGTTTACTAATCTCTCAGACATTCTTGCTGAAACTTTAATTTCATCATCAGATGCCAACGTCATAGCTATTACTGGTTTTTCTTGTTTGAAGAGATGAGAAAACACTAATATAGACGAAATTGTGCTAAGCATCTTCTCATCTATAACATCATGTCCATCTACAATGTAAACGTTCTTCATCTCAGATATAGCGCCTGGTGTATCAGTCAACCATTCCATGTATCTTGCTATCGTCTTTCTATAATTTTCCAATATTGACGCGACTTCTTTCAGTGCAACGTCTCGATCCCCTACACATATGGCTACACCAAGACCAGCTTTATCTAATCTTCCACACGCATTTAGTAATGAAGCATACTCTCGGGCGTCTCTCAAAGACGTCGATCGGGCTTCTTGGGTCAAGGTGTATATTGTGCCAATTAAACTCATAGGTGTGGTATATGGCGAGCCTTTACTTGAAAGAAATTTCGCAAGCTCGGAGAAGATTTTCTGTTTTTCTTCTGAAGTTAGATCAGAGAAGGTCACCCATTTTTCATCTTTTTTTAGTTTTATACCAAGATTTATTAGAAAACCAAGGCACTTGTCTTCCTCTCCGCTTAAACCAGATATATAAGGCGTTCTTATAAGAGCAAGAGCTTTGTGTGCTGGGCGGGTTTCTCTTCCATGTACCATAATATCAACTGTTGTTTCTAGGCAGCCAACGTTGATCGCGTCTTTCACAATCTCCCCGTTCAGATCAAGCAACTTTCTTTCCGGATTCTTATCTTGTAAATCTCCTAAAGCTCCAATTACAGCAAGAGACGATAGACCAATGTTAGCTTTGTTAATCATTTTTGCCACTAGGTACGCTACACCTGCCCCACTGATGTCTTTCGATCCTTTAAATCCATGAAGGTGGGGGTTTACTTGGGTGAGATTGGAAAACGTTTTTCCAAAAGGTGGATGATGGTCAAGAACAATAGTTTCATTTTTTGATAATTCATTCTTCAAAAGGTCAAGATATCCACTACCTAAATCAGTAAATATAATTGGTGAAATACCTTCAGAAGCTAATTCTTGAATCAGCTTCTCATCTATTTGTTTTGTTATTCTTATTCGGAAATAAGCATCTAACCTTATTAACGTATTAGCCACAATTCCAGCCGCAGCTAACCCATCGGCATCGTGGTGTGATATGACTCTGATATATTCCCCTTGTTCAACTAAGGAACAAAGTTTTTTTCCAGCTTCCTTTGCACTTTGTAAGAAGGTTGTATAATTCTTGGAGTTCTCAACCATTTCCAAAACCAGAACGGTTAAGAAATTACAATTTCAGGTTTATATTTCCAGTCTCTTGGTAAAATACACTTTTTAACATAATACTTTGCCAAGCGTCTCACTTTTGACTCTGCCAACGCTAAAGATCTCTTATTTGCAAGGTCACCTTTATTTCTGCCTAGATGACTTCGAAGACGAGTTGCTTTTTTAATCAAGTTATCAAGGTCCTCTGGAAAAGGTTGAGATAATCCAGCTTCACTGAGAATTTTACTAACTGTCTTCCCTGTTATTGATTTCACTAATGGAATTCCATATTGATCGCGAAGGATAATTCCGATCTTACTTGGAGGATTCTCTTCTTTTGCCAATTTTACAACAAGAGCCTCAACTTCCTCAGGCGCATATTTACACCATATTGGTGGCCTTTTGCTAATAGGCCGTGTTGAATGAGACTTTCCAGTTCGTGTCAAATCTTTCTCCTATTGAAATTATTCTCTGAAAGGGTTCGCCCAGCCATATATAAGGCTTATTAGCTTTTACATTCATAATTTTGACAGTACCACTTGGCGAATTTCTTCAAAGCCTTTGATCGATGAGAATATTGATTTTTATCTTCAATAGTCATCTCAGCGAATGTTTTATCTCCTCCTCTGAAAGGCTTAAAGATGGGATCGTAGCCGAAGCCATGGGACCCTCGTTCTTCATGAAATATTTTACCAAGAGCAACACCAGAAAAACATCTTGCTGAAAAGTTTGGCTTGCTATACGACACTGCTGAACGAAAGACCGCTTTTCTATTGGAAATTCCTTTCAAGAGCTTTAAGATGCCTTTGTTACCTATCGTCTTATAAGCGTAAGAGGAATAAGGGCCAGGAAAACCATTTAATGCTTCGATAAAAATACCTGTATCCTCAACAATAACTTGAGTTTGAAGTTGTTGTGCAACTTGTACAGCACTAACCTTGGCAACTTCTTCAACTGTTTCAGCTTGAATCTCTGATCCTTTTAGATCAACTCTAGCAACCTTGAGTCCATACTCTTGAAGTACTAATGTTGCTTCTTTGAATTTATGCAAGTTGCCAGTAGCAAAAAGAATAGTTCTTTTGTTACTCATAACTTACACTTCCTAACCTTCATGCAACTCGCCCCGTGATGTATATCTACCTCTTCGTTCTATGTCTCGAAGCCTTTTCATGACTTCTTTTGACATCTCTTCACCGACCTCTTGTTTGTATCCTTTGATCAGACCATCGAAGCATTGTTTAAAATATTGGTAATGTGCACTTTGAAAAGCTCTCTTTATTAGGAGAAGATCCACACCACGTTCTTCAAGATCTATGGAATGATCTCCTAGCCCAAAATCTAACAGGTAAATTCTATTCTTAGAGACAATCATGTTTGAGGTTGTCAAATCACCATGAATTATGCCTGCATTATGTAGTTGGCCTATTAATTGACCTATTTGATAGCAGAGTTCTTGTTTTTTCTCAAAGGTTGGTGTATTTAATACCTCTTTGACTCGTGTTCCTTCAATATGCTTCATTATTATTGTAGTCTTTTCAAGATCAATCGCGTATATAATGGGTGACGGAATTCCAACAGTTTTGGCGTTACGGATTAGCTGTGCTTCACGAACCGTTCTTGTCTGTCTAATTTTTGTGTCCAGTTCATATATCCTGTACTTTTTTGGCATCCGCTTCTTTATTATGGCTTTTATTCCATGCCATTCCTCTAGATATAAATTGGCTTCAGCCCCTTTTTTTATAAGCAATTTTGTACATCTCTCCACGGAATTGTCACTTGATCAAGGCGCCATTTTGGTTTGACATAACTCTTTTCAACCTTGACCTCTATGCCTGATCGATGGACTAGGAGGGCAGTCCAAGCAATTTGTGCTCCGCAGTCACCACTGTATCTTTTTGGAACTACATAGAAATTTGCGTTATGTTCGCATGCAATTTCACTTATCATTTGTTGTAATCTCTCATTTGCAGCTACTCCGCCAACCAATAGAACCTCTTTCTTCTCAGTGAAAGCGAGAGCTCGCTCCGAGGTTTCTGCTACCATTGAAAAAGCAACTTCTTGCAAAGAGTGACATAGATCTTTTAAATCATAATTCATTTGCAACTTTTTCTTAGCTGCTGTAAGAAGCCCTGAGAACGACACATCATTGCCTTTGACAACATATGGTAAATCAATGAATTTTTCCCCCTTTTTTGCTAATGACTCAACCGCGGGGCCACCTGGTGAGAGGAGAGATGCTTCTCTTGCAAAAACATCTAGAAGATTTCCCAGCGTGATGTCCTCTGTCTCTCCAAATACTCGCCATCTTCTACCTGCATAGGCAGTTATTGTCGTATGGCCGCCTGATACCAAAATGACTAAAGGATCTTTAGCTCCAGTTAGAAGACTAGCTAATTCTATGTGGGCAATTGCATGATGAACCGGCACTAAGGGTTTATTTAGCCAAGTAGCCAACGCTCGAGCTACAGTTGCGCCAGTACGAAGTGCTGGTCCCAAACCAGGACCCATGGAAAAAGCGACTGTGTCAATACTATCTATTTTTCTGCCAAATTCCTTCAGAGCCTGATTGATAACACTTGGTGCTTCTTCACAATGATGCTGTGCTGCCTCTCTAGGATGTATCCCTGCACCAATTGGAGGTTTATAAACTGATTTAACGTCAACAAGAACTCCGTTCTCTGAAGACGCGATTCCTATTCCAAAAGTGTGTGCTGTAGACTCGATCCCCAAACAGATGAACTCTGAAGCCATCATTAAATTCCTTCTAGATCTTGATTCTTTTTATGCAAATTTGGTGTAGGAAGTCCGAACACTAATATTTCTTTATGAAAGAAGTAAAATCTGATGTTTGAAACACTGTTACTCTATCTTTAAATAAAAAGTTAAAGTACATGTACGGTGCTTACCCAAAAAATGAGGAGAATGCATTTTGGACCCAGCACCATTGCCAAAGCAGCCAGAACTCAATCTAGGAACATTAGGTCATGTAGACAACGGAAAATCAACACTTGTACAAGCACTTTCAGGTGTTTGGACAGCAAAACACAGCGAGGAACTACGTAGAGGAATCACGATAAGAGTTGGTTATGCGGATGTTGGGATCTATAAATGCACAGAACATAAAGGTTATTGCACAAGTAAGAATTGCCCTACTTGTAATTCTCAAACTAAATTCGTAAGGGGCATTAGCTTTGTCGACTGCCCTGGACACCATAGTCTAATGGTTACTATGCTCTCAGGAGCAGCGCTTATGGATGGTGCTCTACTTGTTCTTTCTGCTAACAAAAAATGCCCACAACCTCAAGATCGTGAACATTTAGCTGCGGCGGAGATTGCGGACATAAATAAAATGGTAATCGTTCAAAATAAGATAGACCTTATCGATCAGGAACAGGCTTTAAAGAATTACGAGGAAATCAAAGCTTTAATAAAAGGCACAATCGCCGAGAAAGCACCAATTATCCCCATTAGCGCTCAACACTCCATCAATCTTGACTTATTAATTGAAACTATTGAGAAACAAATTCCTACCCCTAAACGAGACCTATCTAGACCGCCAAAGATGTTTATCGTAAGATCATTTGATGTAAATAAGCCTGGAACTAGGGCTGAAAAAATTGTTGGCGGGATAATTGGCGGTTCCATAATAGAGGGCGTATTCAAAGCTGGAGATGAGATAGAAATCTCGCCGGGAATTCGTATTGAGAATAAAGGAAAAACCCATTATGAACCATTATTTACTAAAATCGATAGTTTAAGTGCTGGTGGAACAATCGTCAAAGAAGCTAAGAGCGGGGGGCTTATAGGGGTTGGAACCCATCTTGATCCTTCATTAACGAGAGCCGATGGATTAGTTGGGAACATTGTTGGAAAACCAGGTCTTCTTCCACAAGTAATTCACAATCTGTCCTTTGAACCTCATTTATTCAAGAAAGTTGTTGGAACTGAAACCTTGGCGAAAGTAGAGAAGATCAAGACCAATGAAAACTTGGTAGTAAACATAGGGACGTCTGTATCTTCAGGTGTGGTTACCTCTGCAAGAAGGGATGTAGTGGAAATAACTCTCACAAGACAGGTCTCGACAGAAGCAAAAGCTAGGATTGCAATTAGTCGTAGAATTGGAGATAGTTGGAGACTAATCGGTTATGGAATAGTTAAGTAAAAAAGATAACCGTTAATTCGATTCAACGCTGATTGTTATTCAAAAGGGGAAATAACATGGTAATTTGTGTGATATTAGATTCGAACTTCTTAATGAGCCCAGCTCAGTTTAACATAGATATCTTTGAAGAGATGGAAAAAACTTTAAATCAAAGAATAGAAGCTGTAATTCCATCTCCTGTCTATGATGAATTGAAACAAGTCTCAATTGGAAGAAGAGTAAAACAGGCAAGACAAGCTAAACAAGCATTGAAGCTGGCAAAGAAAGCCAAGATCGTTCAAGTAGATATTGAACCATATGAATCTGTTGACGATTTAATTGTAAGGTTAGCTATTGACTGGAATTGCCTAGTTGCTACTAATGATTCCGAACTTAGAAAAAAGTTGAAGAAAAAAAAAGCTTCAGTTATGTATCTACGACAAAAATCTCGCTTAATGGTTGATGGAGCTACTTTTAAACAAAATTTTTAATAACTCAATATTTTACAACTATAAAATAATAAGAACTTTTGAGATTGTAAAAAATGCTTTTGACAATTGCCCCTTTAGCTGGAATTGTTTCTATTCTCACAGCAACCTACCTATTTTATTATGTTAATAAACAGGGAACTGGAACCAAAAAAATGCGAGAAATCGCAGACGCAATAAAAGAGGGGTCTCGCGCATTTTTAAAAAGACAATATCAAACACTTACACTCTTTACTTTGGCCATGGCTGTAATCCTAGCGTTTTTATTAGGCATAAATATTGCTCTCACCTTTATCATTGGATCATTATGTTCAGCTCTTGCTGGATTTATAGGAATGGAGATTGCAGTTAGAGCAAATGTTAGAACCGCTTATGCTGCTGAAAAGGGAATAAATAAAGCCTTTCCAATAGCCTTCTATGCTGGCGCAGTAATGGGATTGCTTGTAGTTGGCTTTGCTCTATTAGGAATTAGTATTCTCTACTTCATTTATGCTGATCCAAACATAATTCTTGGATTTAGTTTTGGAGCAAGCATGATTGCACTATTCGCCAAAGCTGGTGGAGGCATCTACACTAAGACAGCGGACATAGGTGCAGATTTAGTTGGCAAAGTAGAGATGAATTTCCCAGAAGATGACCCTCGAAACCCCGCGGTAATAGCAGACAATGTTGGCGATAATGTAGGTGATGTTGCAGGAACAGGTGCAGACTTATTTGACTCTTATGTCGGTAGTATTGTAGCGACTATGATTCTGGGTTCTGAAACTATAGGACCCTTAGGTGTGACTTTACCTCTCATAATAGCTGGAGTTGGCATAATTGCATCTATATTAGGAACAGCAGCAGTTAGAGTTGGAGAAGGGGGAAATGCAGGTGCAGCTTTAAATAGAGGAACTTTTCTCACGACCATAATATTTGCCATCATCACGTATGGTATTGTTACATTTATGGAACTAAGTATGAATATTTACTACTCTATTATTGTTGGATTGATTGCTGGTGTAGGCATAGGACTGACTTCAGACTATTTTACATCAATTGATAGAGGACCAGTTAAGAAGACTGCTGAAGCATCAAAAACTGGCACAGCTATAACCATACTAACAGGCTTCTCATATGGCATTATGAGCGTGGTACCGCCAGTTATTGGCATTTCTATTGCAATTTTAATATCATGGTATGTTGAGGGAGTCTATGGTGTCGCGTTGGCCGCTCTTGGAATGCTTTCAATCACAGGCATGATTGTTTCTTCAGATTCCTATGGCCCAATAGTAGATAACGCTGCAGGTATCGCGGAACAATCCGGCATGGAAGCTAAAATAATTGAAGTCACAAACGAGTTAGATGCTGCTGGTAACACAGCAAAAGCCATCACAAAGGGTTTCGCAATAGGAGCTGCAGCGCTAACAGTTTTGGCACTCTTCACAGCGTATTCTAAAATAGTTAATATTACAGCTCTTGATCTAATGAACCCATTGGTGCTAGTGGGTATGTTTATTGGCTCTATTATGCCACCCCTATTTTCTGCATTGATGATTTTATCTGTAGGAAAAAATGCGTTTAGAATGATCGAAGAAATTCGCAGACAGTTTAGGGAAATACCAGGTTTAATTGAGGGGAAGGCAAAACCTGACTATGCTAAATGTGTAGATATCGCGACAAAAGGAGCGTTAAAGGAACTTGTACTTCCAAGCATCTTAACCATAACTACCCCTCTACTGGTTGGTTTTATCTTAGGCAGTAAAGCTCTAGGAGGATTCCTTGCTGGAAGCATTATAACCGGTGTAATATTCGCTCTTTTCATGTCTAATTCAGGAGGCACATGGGATAATGCTAAAAAATATATTGAAGCCGGTCATTTTGGAGGAAAAGGATCAGAAGCACATAAGGCTGCAATTGTTGGCGACACTGTAGGAGATCCTTTCAAAGATACAGCAGGACCATCTATCAACACTATGATAACGGTAATGTCCCTCACAGCATCAGTTTTCGCACCCATTATCATCAAATATGCGTTGTTATGATAACAGACAACGTGCTATGATGTACGCCAATCAGACGGAAGAATATATAAGAAAGCTTTAAGTTTAGGATTCCCACTTGATCATTTTCTTTTTTATAAGGGATGAACATGTTTAAACTCATCAGGATTGAAGACACAATTAGGATACCGCCAGAGAAATTTGGCAAGTCCTTAAAGAGGGTTGCTCAAGAAGAACTGAAAGGGAAGTACGAGGGAATCGTAACCGAAGATCTAGGCTATGTTATTCTAATAACTAATATAAAAGTAAGTCTTGTGGGGAAAATAATTCCAGGCGATGGTGCGACATACAATAGTGTTACGTTTTCCGTTATTACTTTTTATCCTCAGATTCAAGAAGTAGTTGAAGGGGAAGTAGTTGAGATAGAAGATTTTGGTGCGTTTATACGAGTGGGGCCGATTGACGCATTACTTCATGTTTCACAGATTATTGATGATTATGTTTCTTTTAATGAGAGACAATCTGTCTTAATTGGAAAAGAAACACAGCGAAGACTTAAGCAAGGAGATAATGTGAGGGTTAGAATAACAGCGGTTTCATTCGCCAAGGGAGGAACTTCAGGAAAAGTCGGTCTAACTATGCGCCAACCATTTCTTGGCAAACTGGACTGGATATCAGAAGATGTTAAGAAACTTCACGAGGAAATTCAATCAAAAACAACTCCACCAACTGCAGAAGGCAAAAGTAAATGAGTGAAAAAGCCTGTAAGAACTGTCATTTGATTACAACTACGAATCTTTGTCCCGACTGTAAGACTGTTAATATATCAAACGACTGGACAGGAATAACAATAATTCTAGACTCTGAAAATTCCCAAATTGCAGAAACTATGAAGATTAAAAAAGAAGGGCGATATGCCCTACGTGTCAGATAATGAACACTCCATCTCGGATTTACCACCTTACTAATACACTTCGAGCAAAGCTCAAACAACCTCTTGGAGAACTAGTCACTGACTCTCAAAATGAGATAGGGAAATACCTTTTAAATTACATTAAAAAAAACAATCCCTTGAAGGTTTTTGTTGTTGGCGATGTTGCAACAGCAAACATTTTAAAATATGGCATATGTGCTGATATTTACATTGTTGACAATAAAGTCATGAGAAAGCCAATTTTACCTGTACCACTCAAAACAGAAAGCGAAATTTACATAAAAAACCCTCCGGGAACTATAACTCCAGAAGCCTGGAAAGCTATTCAAGATGCAACAAAGGAAACGAAGGTTACAAAAATCGTGGTCGAAGGAGAAGAAGATCTACTAGTCTTACCTATGATTATGAACGCTCCAATAAACGCAATAGTAGTTTATGGCCAACCTCACAAAGGAATAGTTATGGTCCGTATTACAAAAGAGAAGAAGCAAGAAATTAAATCTATTCTTAAAGCGATGACTCTGTAAAAAAGGAATATTCGCGTTCGATTATAAAAACTATTTTTATTGCGACCCCTTGTGATTTTTCAATAGATAATGGATGATGATGTAAAGCATGATAATAAGAAAATTACGTAAAGATGACTATAAGGCATTTACAATACTTTGGGATAACGCAAAACTTCCATATAAAAGGCAAGGACGAGATAGACCGGATGAGATTGAACACCAGCTTAAACAGCCTAATGCTATCTACTTGGTAGCTGAAATAGGTGGCAATTTAGTTGGTTCCATTTTAGGAACGCATGATGGCCGAAAGGGTTGGATAAACAGACTTGCTGTATCACCTTCTTATCGTAGGCAAGGAATTGCGTCAAGATTAGTGGCAGAGGTAGAGAAACGACTTTCAAAGCTTGGGATTGAGGTGATAGCCTGTTTGATCGAGAATCAGAACAGTGTATCTATACAGATGTTTAAAAGATTGAGGTACAAAAAGCACTCAAACATGGTATATTTCAGTAAAAGAAGAGGTCCAGAGGCATAAGCACGTGCGAAACACTATCCAAAGAGATGTAAAAGAACAGTTTATGAAAACATATATAGCATTCTCTTAGAAAGAAGAGGTAAAAATTAGATCGTAATCGATGAAATTGAGATGTAAATTTGAACCTTAAAAAGATTTCAGAGAAATACAATCCGCTCCTAGAGCGAAAGGACATACAATTTTCTATTGACCATCCATCATCAGGAACCCCACAGCTTTATCAAACTAGGGCGTATTTAGCAAACTTGCTTAAAATTAACCAAGATCAAGTTTACATAATTAAGATGAAAACGTCTCCAGGAGTTAACAGGACCATTGGAGAAGCCGAAGTCTATGATACAGCTGAAAAAGCTAGGCAGATCATTCCAGATTATATTCATAAAAGAAACATGTCACTTGAGGAAAAGAAGCAAGCATCAAAGCGAAAAGGCAAAGATGAGAAGGCTTCGTCTGCTCCAGAAAAAGAAGAAGCTCCAAAACCTCCAGATGAGGAAGAAACAGAATGAGTGAGAAAAAGAAAGAGAAGAAAGTACATACTTATTATAAAATTAACGGAGAAAAACTAGTAAGAAATTTAAGAAAATGCCCAAGATGCAGGGTATTCATGGCTCATCATAAGAAACCAGTTCCTCGATGGGCTTGTGGCGGATGTTCATATACAGAATACATTACAAATGAACAGTAACTAATCCTTTTGTATTGATGATTTATCAGAGGGTTTCTTCAATAGTTTCTTTGTTTTTTTACGAGGTTTTTTCTTAGGCTTCTCAAGGATCTTAAGATTTATCTGAAATATGTCGTCGGTTATCGCATTTCCACGAACCATTTTCCTTCTCCTCTCACCTTTTTGTTTTGGATGGAAGCACACTCCTCCACTCAACATTATTGAAACCCTT
>JAUVYS010000009.1 GCA_030602965.1 Candidatus Bathyarchaeota archaeon
CCAAACCCGTCCTTTCTAACCTTCTTGACAGTTATCTCTATTATTTCACCCTCCCCGATCATTTTCTCCTCAACAAGCTCCCGGGGGATTGTGACTATCAGAGACCCTCCAACCTTACGTGTCTTAACTAGAGACGTTAATATCACCTCTATCATATTTAGTAACACTAAAGTCATATTTAAACACACCGATCAAACTCCGCTGCTCCCCCAACAGTATTCTGTCGCTTACAGGGTTTCGATCGATCGATTGATCACGCGCGATTGATTAGTCTAAAATGTTAAGAGATCCCAAATTGAGCTATTCCTAAATTCAAAAGGATAATAAGCAAGCGCTCCTCCTGTAGGATCCGGCCCCAATACATCTTTGGTTTCAGTAATCGCTTGATCAAATGTTTTATTTTCATTCAATAATTTGTTAAGAATGTGAATAGCGGCACTGTCCATGTGTGGCGCAGTAACCTTCTCATTCCAACTAATAATGACAGAAGCCCCTCGTCCAATAAACGCGTCAGCGATCGTTGTACTATAAAGACCGTGACAACCATCAATGATAATCACAGTATCATTGAATTGACCCTGCATTGTTTCAGTTACAAACTTTGGTGATACTGCAAAGTAGAAGGTTTCAGTATCCCAGGGATTAGCTGGAGCGATGAGGTCGTTCAGAAGCAGCCAGTTGTGTTTAGTTGGATCATACTCTTCAGCAGTGAAGAGAAAAACAGGATCACCAGGAATCGGTTGACCTGTAACATTCATGAGAATACCAGAATGGGTTCTGAAAATGATCAGATCATAACCAAACGTTGGAATGGTTTTGTAGAAATCAACCGTAACACTTTCAGACTCATAAACATCAACAACAAAACCCACATCTTCAAGTATATTTGTTGCACTATCAGTAAAGGTTTGATTTAGCTGAGTTATACTTAACGGATCTATTATTGCCGCATAAAGAGATGGAGGCTCAGGCGGAATTATTGGTGGAGGATTTAAAACATAAGAGAGCCCAAGGTATATGAAAGCACCACAAGAAAAAACAACAATGGAAAGGAAAAGTAAATCTTTGATTTTACGCTTCTTTTTGCGTTTAACTTTCTTTGGAGAGGGCATCTACTCAAACTCTAATCTTGTTTATGGTACATAATAACAAAGGAAGATTTAATTCATTTTTTCTTTAGTTTTTTCATCAGAATTGAGTGCTTTATGAATCTTTTCGAAAGATCGTTTTCAGGGTTTAGCACATCATCAGTAGAAATGACGAATTTAAAATATTACGCCACACTTATTTAATAAATCATCAACCACCACACGATTACTCATTTTTGCTAAACCAATTTTGATCCGACTTTGTAAAGCCTCTAACATTTCATAGCATCATAAAAAGGATTCACTTTCTGAGTGCGCACGATTCAAAAGGTACTGATCAGATTTGTTAGGTGGTCCTCAATAATGCAGTGGAAAGATCACGAGATCGATCGATTTAACAAAAAACACCGATTATTGACATTCTCCAGTATAGATTTTTTACAAAGTGATATGTGATATATTCATTTACGTGGTATTTTTATGGAAAAGAGGACACTAGGAAAAACTGGACATAAGAGCACTTTGATAACTCTAGGCGGTGCTATTTTCTTGTATCCTGTCAGTAGCAGAGAAGCGGATGCATTCATTGATTATGCTCTTAACCGTGGAATAAATCACCTCGACGTAGCTCCAACCTATGGCGATACAGAGGTAAAACTGGGAAAATGGGTAAAGGAGTACCGAAAAAACATATTTGTTGCTTGTAAGACAACAAAGAGGACTAGAAAAGAAACTAAAGAAGAGTTGCATAGGAGTTTAAAACGTCTTCAAACTGATTATTTTGATCTCTACCAGCTTCACGCTCTCGATAGCGCTGAAGAGCTTAAGACTGCTTTAGGAGAGGACGGAGCGATGAGAGCAATAGTGGAAGCAAAAGAACAAGATTTAGTTAAGAACATCGGGATAACAAGTCATAATCCCGAGAACATTTTACAAGCCCTCGGAAACTTCGATTTTGACACTGTTCTACTACCAGTAAACTACGTCCTTAAAGCTCATCCTGAACCAAAAAACGACTACGAACCAGTTCTATCACTGGCAAAAGAAAAGAAAATAGGAGTCATCGCAATGAAAGCCATAGCAAAAGGACCATGGACTACAGAAGAGAGGGGATGCAACACATGGTATCAACCCTTCACAACTCAAGAAGAGATTGATGAAGCCTTATGGTTCACCTTAACTCAACCAGTGACTACAGCAACCAGTTCATCAGATATGCGAATAGCGAAGATGATGATTGACGCCGCAGAACGCTTCGCTCCATTGGAAAAAGAAGAACAACAAGAGCTACTGAAAAGGGCTGTAAATTATAAACCGCTATTCCCACGTAAAAGGAAATCTTTAGATATAAAAAACATATTTCGTTCGGTCGCGCGATGATTTAACTGATAGAGTTGAGAGACAAGGTTTTTGGAAATCTTAAGTTTATTACAAGTTTAATTGTCGGAGTTTTATCTACTGGCTGTTCCTGCAGCTCCCAGTAGAATCATAGAACTGGCTATTCTACATATCGAAAGAGAACTTACGATGGACAGTCGAATTACCAGTGCTGTTAGCTGTATAATAGCATTTATCGGTTGATCTGAAATGAGTATATAATAGCAGTAAAACCGCTTTGAATAATAATTTAAAATTCATTCGGAGGAAGAGGATGAAGGTTACATCTCTAGAAGATAAGCGCCATGGATTCCAATGTCTTCATTCCAGACTTCTTTAATCTCAGGCTTAACATACTTTTTTTTCGTTCTTTTTCCGAGTTTATATTCAGTAGCCGTTTCAACCATTTCCGAGTATTGTGTAAATGTTAACTCGATTTGGCAGGTTAAATATTTTATTATTGTTTTTTTAAAGTATTAATTATGAAAATCACTGTTGGCATACCTTGGAGACTTGATTGGACACAAAGTGGGTTGGCATTTCGCGTGAAGACCTGTTTTGGAGAAATTGCTAATCGTGGTGTCGAAGTGAAAATATACTGTCTTGGACCAGAATCGAAAGATGGAAAAATATCAATCTCACGAGTTCACGTTAAAGAAACAACGGAAAACAACTGCTTCTCCCCATTATTGAACTCGATCGCTTTTAGCCACGAGTTTGCGAAGTTGATTGACAAGGAGGAATGTGATGTTCTTCACTGCTTCAACACAACAACCTTATTCTTGAAGGACCGAAGGTTTCTATTTCAAACAGCTAATCCCACCTACGCGTTTACTTTAGATGCTGTAAGAGACGAGTATCCTCGCACTTCGAAGTATCAAAGTCTGATAAACTATTACACCACTATCACAGAGTTGGAAAAAACAGAGTACGAAAAAGCTAATTTCATAATTGTGGACTCAGATATCGTGAAGAAGAATCTGCAACGATATTATGATTTTGACTCTGATCAGATTAAGATTATACCTAATGGTATTTCACCAGAAGAGTACAGTTTTAAGAGAGACCCAAGTAAACAAGAGCGTTTAAAAATCGTCTTATTTCCAAGCAACATCCATGTCATGAAAGGATTTCATTACCTCGTTGATGCCATGGAGGAAGTTCGTAAAACATTTCCCGAAACTATACTGATGGTCTGCGGAAGAATCCGTCATTTTGAATATGACCTGTACAAAGACCTCATCGAAAGGAAAAGAAAATCAAGTGGCATCGTATTAGCTGGGTTCGTATCCCGAAAGAAGTTGTTTGAATATTACCAAATGGCTGATGTGTGTTGCATCCCACTACTTTATGGAACAATGAGTAATGCAATTCTCGAAGCGGTAGCTCATGGCTTACCAATTGTCACCACGGTTCACAGCGGCTTCCCAGAGATCGATCAAGTAGGTGTCGAGGTTCCGTCAAAGAACTCTGATGCAATCGCAGAAGGCATCATGCAGCTACTATCCAATCCTAAACTCTGGAAAAGAAAGAGCAATAACGCTTTGAAGACGATAAAGAAGTTCTTCTGGACCGACATCGCAAAACAATTTGCGGAAACTTATGAGCAAATAACAGAGTGATCTAGTTTGAGTTTATCTCCATTGATAGTCTAATCCAGCTCTCTGTTTCAGAATTCCAGCAGCAATAGCGAGACAACCTACTCTATGAAAGTCAACATCTGAGTCGATCTTTTCTTTCATCAGTTTAGGTTTTCTAATTCTACACTTTTGAATAGCGTCGCATCCGCAACCGAGGCAAAGTAGTTTGTTGTTAAAGAACACAGCAGAATGTAGGTAGTCCTTTGAAAAGTCGATGTATCGAACTGGCGAAAAGATTTGATATCGATCTCTAAAGTCTTTGCCATGAATCTTATCTACTTGAAAAATGCCTTCTCCATACCACTTAGATTTCTTGAATAACTGTTCAATAGTTACTGGGTGATGATGATAAGCTACAGCTCTTGGTTCATAGAAGATCTTCAATCTGTCTTTTTTCAGCCTGATAAACAACTCAATGTCTTCAGCACTAGTTATATCCTCTCTGAACCTTTTTTCCAAAAAAACCTTCTTAACCATTGAGAAATTTGCACTATTAAGATGTCTTTTCAATGTTCCATCTTGATTTAGATTCTCTATCCATTCACTTGCCATAATTTGTCTTTGTATATAAACTGAGACTCTGGTTCTGATGCCTGTTCTTCTAATTGATCCCATTATACCGACAATGTCATCTCTCGCTCCATAGGCTCTTGTGTGATACTCTAGAGCTCTCTGATCTTCAATACAGTCTGAATCGCAGAAGAAGACAATGTCACCCGTTGCAGTTTTGGCACCTCTATTCCTACCTGAACCTGGTGTGTCACGTTGCTCATTGGTTAGAAGCTTAACCTTTTTAAAATCGTTGACTATTTTTGTTGTAGAATCAGTGGATTTTCCGTCAACAACAATTATCTCAAATGGCGGTATAGATTGTTCCCTTAAAGAACGCAGACATTCTCCAATGGTCCTCTCCGAGTTAAATGTCGGAATCACAACACTAATCTTCATCTTCTGTCATCTGAATTTTTTTCAAGAGATCTGAAGGATCACTTCCAGCGTATATTTTATAGCAATCTGCATTCTCAACCAGTGTATGATAATTCGCAAATATATTCTTCATAGCTTCATCTTTTTTGTAGTTGAACCAAATTGAGTTGTCCAATTCACTCTGATAAACATGAAGAAGTCGCGATAACATTTCTTTTTTAGAAACCATCTCGATCTTCGTTTCCTCAGCGTTCCAGACGTATATATAGTATAACTTCGAAGGTTGAACTACCTTCTTTTGAATGGGAAAAATACTTCCAATGTTAATGAACCACCCTGTACCAGGAATAAATGTACTCTTATCATTCAATCCTTTCTTTAGAATTGGGAATTTGTTTAACATGTTCTTTGAGATGGTGCTTCTTGTATAGAAGGGCAACACGGTTTTATTCTTTAAAAATATCGTATCATCAGTCACTAACTTATGATCTTGAAGCAACAAGGTTACTAGAGTATGTGTTTTTCCATGACCAGATGGACCGATAAAAAGTTTTGATAATCCATTCTTTTCAACACCAGAGCCATGAATATAAGCGATACCACTCCTCTCCAGAGTCTTAATCAACATCCATTTCAATAGATAACGGAGGGGAAAAAGCATTGAAAACTCCCAATTTGGATTAAAGTAGCCCAGTATCTGGTTTTTTTTGAAATCAACTTTGAGGATGCGCTTCTCTTCCTCCTCAAGAAATAGCTGATCATCTATGGTTGAAATGGATGCGCCTTGTAAGAATGCATATCGAATTGCATATTCTGGAATTTTGAGGGGGAATTTTTTATCAGTTTCAATAATCCTCATGTTTCCTTCTGATTCAACATCTGTTTGAGTTTCGTAGGATCCGAAATCCTTTCGAGCCTCTTGCATAAATTTGTAACTATTAGTTGAGAAAGAGAGAACAGCTCCATGTACATCAAAGGTAAAGTTGTATAAATCGTTGGAAACCAAGCATTGCCACATTCTTTATAATTCTTAGCAAGATAACATAAAAATGAAATGGACATAAATGATGACCTAATTCTGAAGAGAAACGATACTGTTATCGAACGGTTTGGAGAGGATCTGCTACTCTTCGATTCCTCCTCTGGGAAACTCTTTGAGGTAAACGAGACGGGAAAAAGCATATGGACCATGATTAACGGGGAACACTGTTTAAGAGAAATCAGAGAAAAGCTGGAAGTTGATTTTGAGGAAAGTCAGAAAGCAGAAAAAGATTTGATTGAGTTTATAAAGAAACTAAATGAACTCAATTTGATACATAACATTGAGTAAATCAGTGGTTTTCAAGATTCGCATATATTCTTTATGATCATGATGAGAGGAGAAGTCATTTCTTTTGATTGAGCACGTAGTGGAATAGAGCATTCCATTTTTTCACGTTGATCTTGATGTCATGAACTCTTTTCACAAATTTTAAGCCTTGTCTGCCAACACGCTTTCTCAAGTCATCATGTTCTATCAACTCAATGATGTTCCGCATGAGATCTTGGTGTGAAACGTTGACGACTGGACAATCATGATGATAGATAGAAGCGTAATTTCCCATATGACATAATGCTGGAATCCCCAAGGCCATGGCTTCTATCGAGTTCATCCCGTAGCCCTGTTCAACCTTGCCCAGATGATCAAAGACCAAATCACACGATGCCTTGATCTTCAAGCACTCTTTCCAACTATTCTTTTCCACAAGAACAGTCTCCACAGAAGGATGTTTCTTTTCAACTTCTTTCATAGTTCTCAAAAAGAAGGTTGTTGATTTGAGAGAACGGTTGGTAGGACAATGACAGACTCGAATTGTATCAGGGTTAGCATTATGTTTAGGGAAATCTCGGAAGTCTACGCTTCTAGGGATGTAGATACTGAATCCAATCTTTTCTCGAACTCCCTGTGTACTCAGATGGGTGACGTAGATAGTTCCATTCTTGAACCATCGTGATAACAACATTTTCCAGTTCTTCCGAGCATAAAAACCATGTAGCTCTTGCACGTAGGGTCTCTCAGCTAATCTTTGGTTTAGGTCATAGTCTTCAAGCTGTGGAATCCCAGCGCTGACATGGAAGAGATCAGCTTTATCCATGATATCGTGGGCTTCATTCTTCCTTTCTGGATAGTAAATATCCTCTTTGTAAGCCAAGTAGTTTCTTTTGAAGGTGATGAGTCTAGCATTGTGATCCGTATAATCGTTGAGACCTCTCCAGAGAATAGACGATTGTCCAGCAATGTCAGTGTAGCTAAGAAGAACGATGTTCAATCATACACCTCTCGTTAAATAGATCTATTATGCATCATATTCTTCTTAACTTGTAATCTTTAAAATTGTATACAAAATTTGTGTTTAGCGTGCTTGCCTTTGATAACCCTTTTTAAAGAGAGTCAAGAGACCTTCAGCTAAAAGCCTCTGGTTTTGAAGGTAAAAATTGATAACAGTAATCAGCCCCAGAGATCTAACCCGGCAGATTTCCTTATATAGCTTACAAACTGCACTGAAGAATCCTCCCCGTATCGACCAAGTTGATAAAACAAACCTCCACAACCTGACCTCCCACATTCTTTCTAGCTTTTCAAGTATGTTGATGGGTATCTCTTTAATCTTGAAGAAATCATTTATGAGACGAAGGTGACTATAAAGGGGAACACAGAGCCACGTTCTCTTTGCTGTATTAAAAATATAATCCCAGTCAAGCGTGTCTCCGAAACGTCTCAATATTACATATACGTCACAAATGTCTCGGAGGCTTAAACGCCCGTGTCTTAATGAGTGATAACAACTCAAAAGAAGCGTATCCTCCAAGGACATTATCGGGACTTGAACGTCACCAAACTTGACCTTGACAGCTCTATCCCATATCCTCTCAGTTTCAAAATCACTTCCCCAAAAACCTAACCAAGGAAACCACGTCCAGTGCGCATGTACTACTACATACATATCTCCATACTTTTTCTTGAACTCTTCGATTTTTTTAAAAAATGATTTATTGAAGACTCTGTCTTTTTCAAATTCGGGAATTACAAGATCTATGTCATCACTTACTCGCAAATGGGGATCCGGATAAATTTTCTCAGCGAGCACCACACCTTTAAACGGCATCACTTTAACTTCAGCCTCTCTACAAAATTGTAAAAGTTCAATGAGTTCTTCTAAACGGACTATACTGGTTACAACTGACATGTAATGAGCAGACTTTAGTATTCTCATGGGTTCTTCTGCAATAGAGATCCCTTTCTTTGTTGCTAATTTGTTTAAATTGTGGTAAAGCTGTGGGAAAACAGCGTTGACCCCAGCATGATAAAAAATCGATTGCCAGTCGATAGAATCGTTACTCTGTAAAATTTTAGTTGCAATCCTTTCAGCCCTATTTTCCATAGGAACCATAGATAACAGGATAAGGAGTTGATCTTCACAGTATCGACGATGCGCCATCAGTTATTCATCCATGTAAAGTATGAAGCATTAGATAATTTTTTAGTTTAACATGTTTCGAGATCCGAGAGCCAAAAAAAACTGCTAGAAGCAGAGAGATTATAAACCAGCTCGCTACCTGTTGGATCGAGGCTAAATTCATTTCTTGTTTCTCGACAGCTTGCTCAATCGTCTTCTCTTCAATTAATAATCCACGTAAAAGTTGGACAGTCATACTATCCATTTACGGAGCAGTGTCTTTCCCATCCGAACTAATTATTACAGAAGTTCATTTTCCGATTAGTGCATCAACCTCGGGTACGGAATCCAGTGCGCCTTTGTATGCATTCAAATATAATTGTGCGATATTGTCCCAATTAAGTTTCTTTTCAACTAGCAATCTTGATCTCTTTCCCATCTCTTGTCGTAATTTCGCATCGTTGATCAAAATTTCCAAATATCCAGAGAGTTCATCTACATCTCCTTTTTTATAAACAAAACCATTTCCATATTCAACTTTGTAAATAGATACCGGATTCTTTTGTATTATAAGAGGTAAACTGTTTGACGCTGCTTCAATAATCGAAATAGAGGGGGTACCAGGCCAAACTGCTATATCACCTGCACTATAGAAATTGGGAAGATCTGTCCTATGAACTAATGGATGAAAAATCACATTATTTGAAATCTTCAGTTGAGAAACAAGATTATGTAAATATTCTTCGTAACACTCTTCTCCTTTCCCAATTATCATAAGTTTAACTTTTTGATTCTGTTTAATAATTGGTTTAATTGCTTTTATCAATATATCAATTTCTTTGGAAGGTATCAGCTTTCCACTATAAACCACAACAACATCATCATTAGAAAGATTAAGATATTTTCGTAATAATTTTCGAGATTTCGAGTCAAATTGAAAAAGAGTCTTTTTAGCACCTAGAGGAATTATTACTAGATCTTTTAAAAGTATACCATAGCTTTTTGAAACTATACTTCCATATCCTTTATTTTTTACAAAAAAAACATCTATCTTCTTCTTTACAAGTTTAATAGATAATTTTGTCAAGCTAAACAGGACAGACTTTATTATACTCCAATTTGATGAGACCCCTGTAATTAAACTGCCTGTAATTCTATAGTTATAAATGTACTTCCAAAAGATGAAGTATAAAGAAAGGGGTGAAAAAAGAGGTTGACAATGGATTATATCCGGTTTTTCCTTCTTAATGAATTTAATAATAAAAATTAACTCTTTCAAACTTGGGATATGAATACTGTTTAACTCAGCAATATGAGATAATCGTATAACGTGAAAACCATCTTTAAATTTCCTTTGAATAGTTTCGTGATTCTGTCTAAAAGTAAAAATACTTACTTTATGACCTAATTCTGCAAGTTCTGTAGCTAAGTAGTATTCTAAATATCCTTTATTTGGATCAAAATGTTCAACTGTGATTACAATATTCAAATATGCACTTCACAATAATTTTCAGAATTACTTGTTTTTAATTTAAATTTTCAAGAATATATAACTCGCGCGAGCCCACGCCCACTCGTTACCTACATTAAGCTACTTTGACTTTCTCGTTCTGATGAAGAATTGCACGCTTATAATGACGGACTCAGGGGGATTACAGGAAGAAACCACAGCACCTAAAATAAGAAAACATGTGCTGGTCCTTAGACTGTCCACTGAAAGACCTGAGTCAGTTGATGCTGATTTTGCCACTGTTACAGGTGTAGAGAAGAAGATCCAAACAGAATTACAGAAAACACTCAAGCAACCAACTTTCCAAAAACTCCTCACATGATAAAGGAAACGCCAAGAAAAAAGGATGGAAGAAATTACATTGAAGAAAATATAATTATAGCAAAAACGATAATTTTACCTATTCTTCTCACTTCTCGTATGCGAAATCATTCAAATATAAAAAATAGTGTATTATAATAGACATTGGTTATCCCTAGATGGTGACTAATGAAAAAAGTTAAAGAAAAATTTTATAATTGTGCATATGGTGATAATTCAATTCCATTTGAACAAAGAGAAGGAATATTAAATTTCCTTTACAAGAAGTTATCAAAATTTGAGATTAATCGTTATCAAGTTTCATATGATTTATTACCAAACTATAGAGAAAAAATTTTAGATGTAGGTTGTGGTAATGGGCATTTCATAGATATAGTTGAACATAAGTTCAAAGAATTTTATGGAATTGATATTTCTAAAATAAGAATTAAAAAAGCAAAAGAGAAATTTAACAAGAAAAAAAGGAACAAATATCATTTTGTAAAATACGATGTTGATGAAGGTCTCCCTTTCAAAAATAGTTTTTTTGATGTTGTGTCTTGTATTGCTATTTTAGAACATGTCTTTAATCCACCAAATTTGGTAGAGGAAATTAAAAGAGTGTTAAAGCCAAAGGGCATATTTCTTTTACAAGTACCCAATTTTGCTTGGTTGCCACATAGAATTCAATTATTATTTGGAAAATTACCATTAACTACTCGCGCTTATTTTGGTACAGATTGGGAACATCTACATAACTTCACAATATCTAGTCTTAGTAAACTACTTGAAGCAAAAGAATTCAAAGTACAGGTTATAACCTGTAGTGGAATATTTGCAAAAATTCGTGAATTATGGCCATCAATTCTTGGTGCAGACATTCTTGTTAAATGTATAAAAAAATAAAAATTATTCAATTGTGATTATAATATTCAAATATGCACTTCACAATTATTCTCAGAATTCTCATTTTTTTAATTAATATTTTTTAGAAGATATAATTCCCAAACTCCAAAATTTTTTAAAAAAATCGAGAGTTCACTATTTTGAATGATTTGAGAGAGAATATTGTTTAGTGCTTGATCAAACTCTTGTGTAATATGCGGATTGATTAAAATGTAATTAATTTTGATTTCTTTTAATTTTATACAAATCTCATATGGAGATTTTAACATTAATATATTTTTTAAAAAAGCTAAATTGGCAGCATAATTTAAGTCTATTATCTTTAATTCTGGCAAATAATAGGGTAAACCATGAGAAGGTTTGAAGGTTAGTATATTTCCAGTAAGTTCATATTTATTTTCACCAATTAAGCCATAAAAATCACCATAATATTTTTTCAACTGATTTTCTTTAATTTGATTTATTCCTCCAAAAGCAAGAAAAATCTCTAGTCTTGGAATAATGATTACAGATAATAATACGAAAATTGTCGCAATTTTTACAATTTTATTTTTTTTAAATGATAAATATGAAGGGACAACCATTTTTTTCTTAATTTTTTTATTTGCATAATTTTTAATGGGAATCTTATATTTTTGAAAGACCAAGGCCAAAATCACTGGGAGACTAATTAATACTGATACCAATAAGATTTTCAACCCATTTTCTGTTACAAACATCACTCTATTCGGATAAGAAAGCTGAAGACTTGTTTGACTTAGACTAAAACCAATAATACCCCCAAAAAAGGACATAAAAGTATTGATTATCGGCATTGGAGAAAAATAACTTGAAAATCTGATTAGAACACTATGTAAATAATTTAAATAACCATAATAAACGATCAGCAGTATTGATAAGGTAATCTGATTAAAAGAAAGTGCTTTATTCTTAAATTTGGAAAATGTATAGTGTATTCCTTTAGCTATAAATATTGTAAATAGAGGTATCATAAGGAAAGTATCTCGCGGATTATAACTAACCCTGCCAGCTGTTATTGACATTACTACATCAGAATAAATAATGACAGCATAGAAAATCGTGATGAGAAATAAAATATTTAATTTTTTATTTCTTTTTTTTAAGAAAATGTAAAGACCTAATAATAATGGTATTAACATTACATAACCGATTGCAACTGGATCAGCAAACATAAATAGAAATGATGAGAGGAAATATTCAAAGCCAAATATTTGTGTTGTTTCCAAAGAACCTGCGCTTACTAAAATTTCAAGAGCCCATTCATAATTTGGTAAATTTATTGAAGAGGTCCATAAAAACGAACCAAATTTAACGAAATTATTAATGTACCAAAGACTTGACATAATAGTAAATGGAACAATTATTAAACTAATTTTTTTTATTATATCAGCAACAAAATTCCAATCGATTTTTCTTATACGGGTTTTTTTTTCAGCAGTTATAAAAAAGCAACTTCCAGCAAGTACTGAAAGAAAAAGCAACAAACTCCATTGTAAGCTTGTAAATTGAGAAACGAAAAAGAATCCTTCACTTGTATTAAAATACAGAAATAATCTTACAATAATGAGGTAAAATGGCACAAAACAAGAAAGGATAAATGATAAAAAAAAATTTTTATCAAGATTAAAAATTAAAAACGCAGTTACTAATGTGATAAAAAAGTATATTGTCTGTGCTTTAAGTAAACCTGCAGTACCAAAAGCAAAACCTATCCATAAAAGATTATTTTCATTCTTAAATTGAAAATAGTCAATAATAAAATAAATCACTGAAAAAATCAAAGGATAATAAAAAACATCTGGATAGAAGGCATTAAAGAGAAGAAAACGATCATGGAAAGGTAAAACAAGAAAAATTGCTGAAGATAATATCCCTAATATCTTTGATTTAGTGACATGCACTGTTAAAGCATAGTTTAATACAATTAGTAAAAATATGGGAGCGAGGGGCATCAATCTAAAGGTTTCTGATAGAGGAGAGCTTGCTACAACATAAGACCAAGCATAAAAAACAGCTCCACCTATCGGTCTTAAAAAAACATTATAATCATAACCAGCATTATAGGTAAATCCATTTTGTATTGATATTTCCCTCGCCATTGGAAGATAATAATGTGTTACATCAGAGTCTAAAATTGCTCTAGATAAAAGATAAAACGTATATGTTATGATTAAAGTAAGGACCGGTAGAAAAAGAAGAATATTTTCAAATGAGATCAATTTTACTAATTTTTCTTTACTAAAATAGGTTGCATACATTTTTTTTGAAACAAATATGTTAGTTAAATGTATTGCAGAGATTATTACAACTGCGAGATAAATATAAGACATAGTCTTGAATGTGTTGAGAATCCCACCGAGATATAGCAAACTAAACATGATAACTAAACTAAAAATATAAGATAGAATTAGCAATTCGACTTTATTTTTAGTTTGTATTTTTAACAATTGTACTATAAATAGTCCAGGAAGAAATAAACTCAAAAGCAGAAATAGTTCAGCAATCATGATAATAAGCACTTATTATGAAATTACTTTTTTAATAATTAACTCGAGTTAATTACATGATTGTAAATTTTTAACACTTCATCAGCAACATTTATCCAATCATGTCTTTTTGAGAAAGAAAGACAGTTTTTCGTATATTTTTTGTTATTCTCATAAACCTTTATCATGGTATTACAAAGATCCTTCACATCACCTGTTTTATATAACTCTCCAGCTTCTGATTTTGTCAATATCTCTTTATGAGCAGGAATCGAGGAAGCAACTATAGGTTTACCACTGGCCATAGCTTCAAGTAAGGGCATACCAAAGTTTTCCCACCGACTTGTTGAAACATAGACATCACAAGACGCATAATAATAAGGCAACTCATAATCTGAAACAAAACCAATCATATGTATTTCGTTTTTTAATCCAAACTCTTCAACTAATCTTTTAAGGTGATAATATTTACTTCCAACTCCAATTATTTGTAATTTAGCATTTGGATAGGTTTTTAGGACCTCTTGTAGACCAAAAACGATTTCTTTAACATTTTTATGTTGAGATAAATTTCCCACAAAAAGAAATTGTGGTGTTCCTTCTCGAAATATCCCATCATGTTGGGGATTAAAAACTCTAGTATCTACTCCATTGTAAACAATAGAAACATTATTCGTATTTATATATGGTTTAATTTCTTTAGCACCAGTTTCAGAGACAGCTATAATTGCCTTGAATGATTGATGCGTTATCTTGACGGAAATAAGAGCGCGAGCACGTGAGCTAAGCCAAATTGGATAATTATGATAAATGTCAGGAGCTCCGTGATAATGGTAAATAAAGGGTGTATGTGTTGCTAAAGCTAAAAAATTTGTGATTGAATGATGATTATGAATTACATCAAAGCTATCAAGAAACCCTTTTAGTTTTTTTAAATTACATACTGGAAGTTTAGTAACAGTATAGTTATCTTTTTTTGGGACCTTATTATATTTTATAGCTGCAATTGTCACATCTACTCCGTTCTTAGAAAGCTGATTTGCCAAATTTTCAATTACAACTGAAGACCCTCCTAAAACGTAAAAGCCAGCAGTCATTAGAATTTTCATATAAGCCGTCCTTACTGTTTGAAAATTTTGGATTGCATTATTTAAGCGAGAGTATAATATTCAAAAAGTGGATGCCTGTAAGGTGTTATCATATTATGGATTATAGCTACTTTTAGGCGATGCATTCTTTAAACATCTAAATCTTTTTATGCCTTGACATCTCAGTTTGATACAACATCTCTGTAAAGATCTTCAAGTTCATTAACAATCTTTTCTATAGCGAAGCTTTTCTTCACGAAATGCTTACCCCTCAGACTCATCTCCTCAGCCTTATCATCGTCACTTAACAGAGAGCATTGTTTTCGCTAATTGTTCCGCATTTGCAGGCTCAACCAATAGACTTGTCGCCTCATTTATTATTAAATCTTTCAATCCACCCAATTTTGAAGCGATCACGGGTTTACCGCAAGCATAAGCCTCAAACAGGGTCATAGGAAACGTTTCATATCTTGAAGGTACAACACACACATCAGCGTCTACATAAGCCTCAAGTTTATCATTATTATATAATGGTCCTGTAAATAAAACATCTTCATCTATAGCAATTTTTTTCACAAGATTCTTACAAAATGATGAATACTCACTATTGGGATCAACAATAATAAGTTTGACATCATCCATTTCTTTTCTAATACGTGCAAAAGCGTCTATGAGAATGTCTACTCCCTTTAGTTTATGTATTCTACCGAGATAGAGTATTACTTTCTCTTCATCTTTAATATCATATTTCTTTCTAAATTCTTTGGACTTTGGTAGATTGTTAAACTCGGATAGATCGATCATATTAGGAATAACTTCAATTTTTTCTTCAGCGACTCCGAAACTTGTATATTGTTTAGCTTCTGCTTGTGTAAGAGCAATTACTTTATCAGCTTGTTTTAATGAAAATCTTAAGATGTGATTATGAAGTAAGTGTAAAAAACGTACTCCACGACTCATTATGTTTTCCACTCTATAACTACCAACAGCGCCACGCGATTGAACGATCAAGGGGATTTTTTTTATCTTGCATACCAAGGATGTCAGATCTAGTTGAAAACTTCTGGCACAATTAGCATGAATTAGGTCCGCCTCTACTTCTAACAGATCCTTTAGCATAGAGGGACAAAACCAATAGCCTGCAACCCGTAGCAAAACAGCGTACCGTTTTACGAGAACTCCATCAACAAATTCTTGAGGAGGCAAAGAATTAAACACTGAGAGCTAACAGCGTTAGCTGTGTACACAGTCACAGAATGGTTTCGTCTACGGAAAAGCTTTGATGATTTTAGTAAGCTGAGTTACAGGTCCGCCAAACGCATAAGCAGGCACATAAGCAGGAGTAACAAACGCTATGTTCAACTTTTCATCTACATCCTATTGAAGATAGAACTTTACATTCGTCTGTTCGATCGATCGAATGTGTTCTGTGACAAGTCCTTTCAGCTCATTACAGGTTTTATATTGAACATCTGCGATGTTATTTTCCTCTTTAAAATCCCTTTGAAGGTCGTACATTTCAACAGTATTCATAACATCATTTATGATAAGCTTACTATTCCTGTATATACACGCAACAATTTTCTTCCTCAGATCAAACCGCAGGTTGTTCAGATTGAATTTCGCACTTTCTATGAAAATTTTTCTTTCCCTAAGTGCTTCTCGCTTAAGACTCAACAAACTTGTGCCAAGAAAACTGGTTGGAGGGTCGATTCTTAGAATATCAAGAATTGTAGGCGACAAGTCCAATAACTGAACGTTTTCAGTTACAGTCTCTTCATTCTCCACACCTGCGTTAGAAATTATAAGAGGTACATGGATAAGTTCATTGTACAACGAATGAGGCGGATGAGCAAAATAACCGTGTTCCAGGAATCCCTGCCCATGATCTCCACATAATACAATCAAGGCATCATCAATTAATTTATGCTGGTCTAAAAAAAATAGAAGGCTACCGACACACTCGTCAACATATGCTACTTCTGACTCGTAGAGTTTAGATAGCACACTATTTTGTTCTATTGTAGGATTCAAACCTGACCGTATATTAAATAGAAGAGCATCTTTTTTAGTGCGAATATCCTTTTCCTGTATGTATTTGTCAGGAGGGATAAACGGTTCATGAGGATCCATGTAGTGTATCCATAAAAAGAATCTCTTATTCTTATTCTTCGAGATCCAACTGAATACATATCTATTAAGCTCTTTTCCTTCAACATAAGGGATTTTGAAACCAAATAAACGATAGAAGGTTTTCCTTAGGAAGCTTAACAAAGTCGTATTGCTTTCTAAACCAGTGTTCTGAATTAAAAGGCGAAACGCCTTCGCTTTCCAATCACTACGAATTAGGCTTAAGGTTGGTGTTTCAATATCTTCTAATAAATCATAATACTCTCGGAACCCCCTATTCCAACCAAATATACTAGAAAGGAAGGGATTGGAATGAAAAGCAGCAGTCCAGAATCCTTCTTTTTCGAGAATTTCAGCTAGGGTTTCAAAACCGCTTTTCAATTTAAGTCCACTGTGTAAAAGAAAGGGTGTTGACGTGAAAATCGATGTAAAAGATTGAGCAGTTGCAGGTCCATTCGCAAAAGCTCTTCTAAAAACTAACCCTTCTTCACCAAGGTCATCAATATTTGGAGTTAAATGACCTTTACCTATACAACCTATCTTATCTGCTCTTAAACAGTCGATAGTGATGAGAAAAACATATTTTGGTGAGTATTTCAAAAATTACTTCACTACATTCTTGTTAGTTAACCATGCATGAAATTACTTATTATTACATATTGCTGGGATTATTATTCTAAGAAATCTGGATCCGATTTTTTTGGTTGTTAAGTTATTTAATACATATTTCCAGCCATTCGATCCCAACCTATACGAATATTCTTTATCGTCATATACTTTCATTACAGCTTCTGCCAAGCTTTTTTCATCATCAGATTCAACAACTATACCTGAATTGGTTTTTCGAATATATCTCGCTGGTTCACCTTTTGATATACAAATTATCGGTTTTCCGTAAGATTGGTATTCAAATATTTTTGTTGGTAGCCCTTTATCTATAAAATTTCCAGCGATCATCGGCAATACAAATATGTTAGCAGAGCGGAGAAGTGTAAATAATTCTTTTTCGGGCAAAAAAGATGTGTTTAACACCACGTTGTCAAGGTTCAATTCTTCTATCTTTTTTCGTAGTTTTTCAGCTTTTTCTCCTCTTCCTCTGATGATGAAAACTATGTCTTTTTGTGATTTAAGAAGGTTTGCAGCTTTGATTATAATGTTGAAATCGTATCCTAATCCTAGTGCTCCAGAATACATTACAGTAAATTGATTTTTATCCGATCCTTTGTATATAAGAGGTTGAACATTATCAACGCCAACTTCAATAACGTGAATTTTCTCTTTATCGATGTTATACTTGTCAATAATCCATTGTTTATACCCATTGCTAATAGGTGTAATAGCTTCTGGTACAGAATAGGATAGACGGGCAATAAAATCTAATACTCTTCGGATTAGTTTAGATTCTACAAGTCCTAATTCATAGAATACTTCAGGCCATAAATCATCAACATTACGGATTATCGGTTTTTGATAAAAGAATCCATAGACCATCGCAGGAAAGAAGGAGAAAAGGTTTGGGTTAGCAGCCCACACAACGTCGAAATCCCTTATAAAAAACAAGGGACATAACGCTGATAAAATAAAACTAAGATGCAAAATTATTCTATTGACTATACTATTATGTGGTAATGGAGGGATCCACACACGATAAATCTTTATTTTTCCCTCTTTCTCGGGAACCACAATTTTTCCTTTATACTTTTGGGGAATTTCTCCATGTGGGTAATGCGGATAAGCAGTAATGACTACAATTTTGCATCTATCTTTTAAGCCTTTAACTATATTGGAGACCCTGGTTGTTGCTCCACCAACATCAGGAGGAAAATACTGTGCAATAATTAATAATTTAATAGAGGAAGACTGCAGTACAAACTCAACCTTATCATTTACAGACAAATGTTTTAGTGATGAATAGAATTGTTAGTCCTTCTCAACTCTTTTTGTATTGTTCTTCAATCCATCGATAAGTCTGTGTTAATCCTTCCTTCAGACTTACTTCTGGTTTCCAGCTTAATACCTTCTTAACTATTGTTAGATCTGCGTTTCTTCCTCTGACTCCTTGCGGTTTTGAAAGATCATATTCTTTAGTTATCTTCTTCCCAGAAATTTCCACTATGATGTCTGCCAGTTGATCTATCGTCACTAATCTATCAGATCCAATGTTCAAAGGCTTACTGTAGTTCGATTCCATCAGTAAAATAGTGCCCTTCACACAATCATCAATATAGCAATACGATCGAGTTTGCTTTCCGTCTCCCCATATTGTGATGACACCAGGATCAAAAGCTTCCGCTACTTTTCTGCACAATGCTGCAGGCGACTTTTCTCTTCCACCTTGATAGACTCCTTCTGGACCGTAAATGTTATGGTATCGGGCGATTCTGATGTCTAATCCATAATCGCGTTGATACGCTTCACACATTTTCTCTGTGTACAGTTTTTCCCACCCGTAGAAGCTGTCGGGCTCCGCTGGAAACGCGTCTTCTTCCTTCAATCCCTCTACTTCTGAACTTCTCTGTTTGTAGGTAGGGTACACGCAGGCTGATGAGCTGAATAAGAGGCGTTTTACTTTGTTCTGTCTGACCGCTTCAAGCATGTTCGTGTTTATCAGTACATTGTCACGCATAACTTGGGCGCCTACAGCCGTTATGAAGCCTATTCCTCCCATGTTCGCAGCGAAATTGTATACGTGATCTATATCCTTTGTGAGTTCAAGACAATTTTCGATTTTCCTTAGATCAAGCGTGTGTTTTTCAGTATAGTATTCTTCTTGGATGTACTCATTGTATTTAATGTCCGCCACTCTGACAAAGTCGCCCTGTTGATACAGATGTCTGGCAAGGTGGCTGCCAATAAATCCGCCTCCTCCTGTAACAAGTATTTTTTTACTCAAACTTTTGAATTTTTCTCCTTTTCAGAAGTAGCAATAAACAGAAATTGGAAGGCATTTTGATTAATATTTCTCTTTGATAACACTGATTATAACGAAAAGGATGATTGCTGTTATAATTAGTGTCAAACCGATAATTGCGGAACCCATGGTTATAAGTGCGAGGTTTGTGACTACTCTTCCCTCTACTGTGAAAATTTGGATGGTCCATGCTCCAAAAAATAGAGAAATAAGTAACATCATGGCTCCAGGCAGCCCATAAAATAGTAACGGGTGTCGAATTGAGTGGTGCTTTAGAAGAGAGGCAATAACGTCTAGTCCGTGATAAACCGGGTTGTGAGAGGTGTTATGTTCGTCATATTGGACGGTGATGGGGACTTCAACTATTTTAAGACCCAGAGTTGAAGCTTTAACTAAGATCTCTTCGCCTACTCCCATACCCATCTCTGATGGGGTGATGAGATTAATTGCCTTATTTGAATAAGCTCTGAAGCCACTTTGAGTGTCTTTTACGTCGAGGTTTGTTATTAAGTTCGATACTTTTGATATGGCAGCAATCCCCTTAATTCTATAATTGGGAATCTCATTATGGTCTCTCAGCAATCTTGATCCGATTACAATGTCCGCTTTTCCGTTTAGAATGGGTTTCAATATTTTCGGGATTTCGTTCGGGTTGTGTTGCCCATCGCTATCTAAAATAATTACTGCAGATGCATTCATTTTCTTTACATGTTTGAATAAAGATCTGATTGCTCCACCGTAACCTTCATTTCTTTTATGGTGTAATACTTCTGCTCCTAGTCCTTCAGATATTTCTGCTGTCATATCAGTGGATCCGTCATCACACACTATGATTTTATCTACATATTTTTGCGTCAAGATTATGTTCTTAGCTATTGTCTCTTCTTCGTTGTATGCTGGTAAACACGCGATAATAGAGGATTTGCTTTTCAATTCCCATTAACCATAAAGTTGTGTGGCTGTCTTATGTAATTCCATACTTGCCAGATATCTAATGAACTCTTTAGAATGTGCCCATTGGTGAGCAGCTTTATACCCCCATGCCTGTGCCAAGATACTGATATTGAAGGCTTTTTCTCGACTCACAGTATCCATAAGCTTCTCCAGTTTACTCTTCAATGCTTCTTCTAATTTTCGGAGAATTTTCAACACCATTTTTGCTAGAGTAGCACTCTTTATGACAGTTAGGCATCTTATGGAAAGATCGATTATCCCCCGTTCAATCCGATTCAGCGAATTATACCATTTATTTCTGCGAAGAGCGCGCTGTTTTATCTTCGAAAGTTTTTGAACCTTTATGTAAATCAACAAGATGCCTCATTGAACTGTATTTATATTCTTAGTGACATTTTAAAGTTTTTTAAACAATTTTTAACATAGCGAACATAACTGTATAAGAATTACTTTTTCTAAACAAGCATTAGAAATATTTACATTC
>JAUVYS010000061.1 GCA_030602965.1 Candidatus Bathyarchaeota archaeon
AAGGGTAAAGCGGGGCGTGGTAAGCATAAATGGACTTATGTGGTGAAGTATGAACCTGACTATTTCGGGAAACATGGGTTTCATCCTGTAACAAAATCTTCAATCAGAACAATTAATGTTGGAGAACTGAATGAGATTACAGATCAATTGTTTAACGAAGAGTTGACTAAACAAAAAGAAAAGAAGATTATGGTAGATCTCAATAGCCTAGGATACGACAAACTTTTGGGAACTGGCCAAATTACTAAACCACTTATCATTAAAGTCAAAGAACATTCCAAAAAAGCAACAGAGAAGGTAGAAGGAGCAGGCGGAAAAATTTTAAGTTTAAAAAAAACTTAGAGGTAGATTATAGTTGCCAGGACGTTTTCTTACATTTTTCAAACCAATAGCAACTTTCATGCCCGAGGTCAGCAAGTCTGATAGAAAAGTTAATTTAGGAGAAAAACTCCTCTGGACCGCTCTTGTTTTAGTCGTATATTTACTGATGAGTGAAATACCCCTCTTTGGCATTACAAGCGATCAAGGAGTCGATCCATTCCAATATCTCAGAGTAATATTTGCATCAAACCGTGGCACATTAATGGAACTAGGAATTGGTCCAATCGTTACAGCTGGTCTTATATTACAACTTCTCGCTGGATCTGGAATAATATCTGTCGACTTTGGAAATAGCGAAGATAGAACTCTTTTCACAAGTGTGACCAAATTCTTCACTATCATCATGACCGTTTTCACTGCAACAGTTTACATAGTTGGAGGTGCATACGGAACCATCACTATTGAAGCTGCTGCTATAATATTTCTCCAGCTTATTGCTGTAGGCTTGATCCTCATGCTCTTAGATGAATTAGTTCAGAAAGGATGGGGTATAGGAAGCGGGATAAGTCTATTTATAATAGCTGGAGTGGCACAAAAAATTTGGTGGAGTTGTTTAGCACCTTTAGGTCCTATGCCGGATGGAAAATTTTTGGGCGCCTTTCTTGCTTTCATTCAATCTTTATTAAATGGCGCGGGATTATGGGCAACGCTTTATAGATCAGAAAATCTTCCAGACATGATAGGGTTTATTGCAACTGTAATTGTCTTTATAATTGTGATCTATCTGGAAGGTATTAGAGTCGAGATACCTATTGCTCACGCACGGTTTAGAGGTTATAGAGCCAAGTACCCAGTAAAACTTCTATATGTCTCAAATATTCCTGTAATTCTCTCTTCAGCTCTCTTTGCAAACATCTATCTTTTCTCTCAAATAATATGGTCGAACTTTAACCAGAACAATCAGAACTTTTTGTTAAACTTAATCGGAACATATAACGCAACCAGTCGAGAACCAATTGGTGGGCTAGTTTACTATGTGATCCCCCCAAGGAACTTTAATACCTTAATAACTGATCCTGTTAGGGCTTTGATCTATGTTGGAATCATGGCTGTCATGGGAATAATGTTTGCTAGAATGTGGCTTGAAGTTGGGGGACTTGACTCTGGAACCGTGGCAAAACAACTTATGGATTCAGGTATGCATGTACCTGGTTTTAGAAGGGCCTATAAACCTCTTCAACAGCTTTTAAACAGATACATCCCTACTCTTGCACTTTTAGGAGGATTAATTGTATCAATAGTTGCTTCACTCGCAGATTTTTTTGGAGTGTTTGGAACTGGAATGGGCGTCCTCCTTGCAGTCGGGATATTGACCCAACTATATCAACAACTTGCTCAAGAACAAATGCTTGAGATGTACCCAATACTCGGGCGAGTCATGGGTTAGGTTATTCTAATGAAGCAAAAAACAATAATTATAACGGGTATTCCAGGTGTTGGAAAAACCACAGTTCTAAATGAACTCAGCAAACTAGCTGAGCAGGAAAAAAAGAAATTACAAGTATTTAATTATGGTTTTGTGATGGTAGAAGCTGCCCAACTTGAAGGCTTGAAAATTGAAAGAGATACGTTAAGGCAAGCACCATTGAATATACAGCAAAGACTTCAAGCAAAGGCAGCAACCGAGATAGTAAATAGAAGCTCAAACGTTGACATTATGATAATAGACACACATATGATCGTTAAAACTGATAAAGGCTATTGGCCTGGTTTACCGTTAACTGTTTTAGAAAAATTGGATCCTGATCTTCTTTTTTTAATTGAGACTGAGCCAGAAGAAATTCTTTCAAGACGGACTAAAGACAAGACGAGAACACGAGACCAAGTTTTAACTAAAGAAATTAAGGAAGAGTTAGCGTTTTCAAGATTTGTAGCCGCTTCGTGTTCTACTTTAACTGGAGCTCCCGTTATGATCCTAAACAATCTACAAGGAGAACAGCTTAAAGTCGCTAAGGAAATATTAAATATAATAAAACTTCTAGACCGTGAATAATCATGTTTGACAGCATTATTGAATGGATAACTTCAATTCTCTCACCAGTACTAGAAGTACCCAACTCAACCCTTTTTGTATTAGCCGTTGCAGTAATTCTTAACTTAATTACGATAACTACAAACAGATTGTTTACAGACGTTAATCAGCTTCGTAATTATGAGATTGAAGTCAAACAATATATGACTAACTTGAACACAGCAAAAAAAAGGAAAGATAAACAAGCTATAATAAAACTGGAGAGAAAAGAACCGAGAATAAATAGGATCCAGTCAATCGTAGCAAAACAAAAAATGAAAACCTCACTCCTGCTCATGTTCCCGTTCATGGCAATTTTCATGAGCTTAAATGCAATATTTGGATCACTTGATCCAAATATTGTTGCAATACTACCGTTCGAGTTTCCGATATTGCCAAAACAACTTCCCTTTTCTACTTGGTATCTTATCTGCTATTTTGCAACTTTCACTTTACTTAATCGCTTTTTTGGAGTAACATTTGAAATGGATGAAGTGCCTTCGAAGGTTAAGAGTCAACCAAAAAAAAACAGGAAGAAAAAAAAGCGATTCAGATAAAAGAAAATTAACATTTACAATTTAGAAGAAAACATGTTCAATTTTATGTAACTTTCACAGTATAATTATTCAAGGTGGCAGTCGAGTGCATTTGGTTATAACTATTAGTGGATTACACGGAACAGGTAAGTCAACTTATGCTAAGGCTCTTTCAAAAGAGTTTGGCTTACGACATGTATCAGCGGGACAGCTTTTCCGTAAGATAGCTAAAGACAAAGGCATTCCTGTAAAAGATTTAACTCTAATTGCAGAAAAAAGTAATGAAGTTGATCTGCTTATTGATGAACGAACCAAGAAAGAAGCTAAAAAAGGATCAACAATTATAGACGGTGCTTTAGCAGGATGGATGGCAAAATCTTATACAAGCATCAAAATATATTTAAAGTCACCAGATGAGGTCAGAATCAAAAGAATAGCAAAACGTGATGGAATAACCTATGAAGAAGCTAATAAAATTACATTATTTCGTGAAAAAGCAGAGAGAAAAAGGTTTAAAAAACTATATGATGTAAACCTCAATGACATTTCCATTTACGACCTCATAATAAACACAAGCCTGATGTCTTTAGAGTCAAACATAAAATGCATTAGTACATTTATTCAAGAATATCTATCAAATAATATGGTGAAATGATAATGCCAGCAATTGAAGTTGGACGACTCTGTATTAAGAATGTGGGACGGGAAGCGGGTAAGCAATGTGTCATAGTAGATATTATTGATAAATCGTTTGTACTTGTTACAGGCCCAAAGAAACTGACAGGTATCAAGCGAAGAAGAGTGAACATTCGACATATCAAACTGACAGAAGAGAAGATTAAAATCAAGAAAGGTGCTTCAGACAGTGAAATCCTAAAGAAAATGAATGGTGAAATCAACCCAAAAAAACCCTTAACTAAAAAGGGCAAAAAAACGGGTAAAAGATCAAGAGAGAAAGGGACAGTAAAAAAAGGCGGTTAAACAATTGAATACTTTAATCCCCTGGACAGTTAAGCCAAAGATACTTGTTAAATCTGAAGAAGGCATAGATCTAACATATGGCTGCTTCCCTGAAAAAAGACCAATTCAAAATTATCTATGTAATGGAATCATTAACGTAGATAAGCCGCCAGGACCAACAAGTCATGAGGTAGTAGCGTGGGTTAAACGTATTTTAAAAATTGAACGTGCCGGACACGGAGGAACCCTAGAGGCTTAAACCGGGGAAACCCAAAGGTAACAGGCGTTCTACCAATTACTTTAAAAAACGCTACGAAAATCATGAGGATACTTCTTACAACAGGGAAAGAATATGTATGTGTCATGCGTCTCCATACTAGTATGCCGGAAAAAAAAATTAGAAAAACTGTGGATGAATTTGTTGGAGAACTCTATCAGAGACCACCGTTACGTTCCTCTGTTAAAAGAATTCTTAGAAAGAGAGAAATTTACTATATAAAAAACTTGGAACTTAAAGATAATTACATCCTCTTCAGGGTTGGATGTCAAGCCGGTACATATATTAGAAAACTTTGCTTTGACATTGGGGAAGTATTAGGTTCTGGAGCTCACATGGTTGAGCTTAGAAGGACACGAGCTGGCCCATTTAAAGAAGATGATGGCCTTGTAACCCTCTACGATGTAAACTATGCTTACTCGTTATTGGAAGAGAAAGAAGATGAGTCTTATATTAGGAAGATCGTGCAACCTGTTGAGAACGCTTTTCAATTAACCCCAAAAATTTTTGTTCGTGATTCTGCGGTAGATGCGCTTTGTCATGGTGCTGGTCTTGCTCTCCCAGGCGTATTAAAATTACACTCAGGAATTAAACCTCAAAATATTGTTGGAGTTTTTACACAAAAGGAAGAGTTGGTTGCTTTAGCGAGGTCAATGATGTCAAGCGAGCAAATGATGAAAGAAGATCATGGTATTGCTGCAAAAATTGAAAGAGTGACCATGCCAATTGGCACTTACCCACGTCTTTGGAGAAAAAAGCAAAAAGAAGTTTAAAGATTAGAAATTATTAAAACTTTACAGCCGGGGTCGCCTAGATTTCGTCACTTGATGATGAAAGGGCAGTCTGGTATGGCGCAGTTGTCATCAATTGACAGCGAAAGCCTGGAAACAAAAACACCAGGTAGCCTGTGATCCTTCAGGGTCACAGGGGTTCAAATCCCCTCCCCGGCGCCACATTAATAAACTGTTAAAGTATAAGAAACAGCATTGAAAATTTCAATAAGTAAAAGATTTATATAGAATCCAAAATTCTCGATTATAAAAATGAGCGATGAAAAAATGTCTAAAGAATTCCGTCACATTGTAAGGATCCAAGGTACTGATCTGGACGGCTCCCAGAAATTGGGCTTTGCATTAGCAAAGATTAAGGGAGTAAACATTAACGTTGCCAACGCGATTATTAAAATCACAAATTTAGATCCTGACATTAGAATTGGCCACATTAACGACGAAGATGTAAATAAGATTGAGCAGGTTCTTGAAGATCCTGTTAAACGTGGGATACCACATTGGCTTTTAAATTATCGAAGAGAATTTCAAACTGGAGAAAACACTCATCTAATAGGCTCTGATTTAGTTCTCCGAGTTAAGACTAACATTGACTTTATGAAGAAAATAAAAACTAGGAAAGGCATTCGCCACTCTTTAGGTTTAAAAGTTAGAGGACAGAGGACTAAAACCACTGGAAGAACAGGAAGAGTAGTAGGAGTAAAAAAGAAACGCATCATTGCAATGAAGAGAGCAGAAAAACAGTAGGTTATTGACATGGGAGACCCAAGAAGACAAAAAAAGAAGTTTGAGACACCAAAGTATCCTTGGTCAAAAGATAATCTCGAGACTGAACTAAGACTTCTTGGTGATTATGGACTTAGGAATAAACGAGAATTATGGCGTCACAATACGAAACTTTCAAAATACAGAGCTATGGCTAGAAAACTGCAAGGAAAGACAAGAAAAGAACGAAGTAAAGCTGAAAAACAACTTCTTTCAAAACTTTTCTCTATTGGTCTCATTTCTGCAAATTCAAGTTTAGCTGATGTACTTGATTTAACCATTAAAGATTTTCTAGAAAGAAGACTTCAGATGATTGTTTTCAGACAGAGATTAGCCAAAACACCACATCAGGCAAGGCAGATAATTGTACATGGACACATAGCTATCAAAGGAAAAAGAATTACTTATCCAAGCTACATCGTCAAAAGAGACGACGAACCCACTTTAACATATGCACCAACAAGCACCATTGCCACACCAGATCACCCAATACAGAAGGAGCTTACAAATTCATCGATACCTAAGAGTTGAAAAGATACCTACTCCCAGAGTTATTTAAGAAAAATTTAATACAAACTGATCTCAATTCGACTCAACCAAAGTGATGTGATAATGAGTAAAACAAAAGACCGATGGGCATTAGCAAAGATATACTCATCATACAATAACACGTTAGTGCACATAACAGATCTGACAGGCGCAGAAACTATAGCTATGTGTACGGGTGGAATGTTTGTGAAACAAGATCGATACGAATCAAGCCCTTATGCTGCAATGCAAGCAGCCTCAAACGCTGCTCAGAAAGCTAAAGATAAAGGAATAAATGCAATCCACATACAAGTTCGGGCCCCTGGTGGACAAGGATCAAAAACTCCTGGTCAAGGAGCGCAAGCAGCAATACGAGCTCTTGCAAGATCAGGGTTGAGAATTGGACGAATAGAAGATTTAACGCCTGTGCCTCACGATGGAACTAGAAAAGCTGGCGGGCGCAGAGGACGCAGAGTATAAAAAAACACAAAGTTTTCCGTTACTTTACAAATTTAAATTTGAGAAACACTATTAAACAAAGTTGTTTGTGTATTTCACAAACTAATTTTCTTAAAATGGGGACCGACAGATACCCCAAACTACAAGAATAAGATACTAGAACCTCATGCATTAATGGAGGTTTAAAACTATTTTGAGGAAAAAACAAGAACACCGAGGGCTTGAAGTTCCCTTAAAAAAAATTGATCAACTTATCTGGGAGATTCCTCGGAACTATAAATCCGGCATGCGTGTCCCAGGTCGTGTTTTCGCGAGTAAACAGCTATTACAAAAGATGAAAATGGATCGCACTCTAGTACAGTGTACTAATGTTGCCCATCTTCCTGGAATATACAAGTATGCTATTACACTCCCAGATGGACATGAAGGTTACGGTTTTCCTATCGGTGGAGTTGCAGCAACAGATTATGAGGAAGGAGTCATCTCTCCCGGAGGTGTAGGATACGACATTAATTGCGGTGTTCGAC
>JAUVYS010000171.1 GCA_030602965.1 Candidatus Bathyarchaeota archaeon
TATCTAGCGTGGGATCTACCTTTGTAGCTCAAAGTATTTACAAAAAAGCAAGCAATTTATGTAAACGAGCTCAATGTCACGGAGGAGCCAATAACTTTTTAATTGTTACAGAAAGCGCTAATATTGAAAAAATTATGCCTAACTTAATGAATTCACTTTTTGGCAATTCTGGGCAACGGTGTCTCTCCGGAGCTGTTATAATGACTGTGGGTAACCAAGAATTTTATGACAATTTTAAGAAGCAGCTTCTAGACGCTACAACCTCACTTAAAGTTGGGTACGGCATGGATAAAGAAACTTTTATGGGACCTGTAGTATCAAAAAAATCCTTAAATAAACTTCACGATCAAATACAAAACGGTCTTGAAGAAGGAGCTACTTTGATATTAGATGGACGAGGGATCCAAATAGAAGGTTATGAGAAAGGATATTTCTTAGGGCCATCTTTATTTGAAAATGCTAAACCAGGGATGAAAATTTACGATGAAGAAGTCTTTGGGCCGGTTGCTTGCTTTGATCGCGTGGAATCCTTAGATGAAGCTATAAAAATAATCAATCAAAATCCTAAAGGAAATGCAGTCACTATTTACACTGAAAATGGAGAGGAAGCACGTTTTTTCCGAAGTGAAATTAATAATATACAAGTCGGTATAAATATTGGAGTTGTCGCACCACTTGCCTGGTTTCCATTTGCTGGAGCTAAAGATTCATTTTTTGGCACGCTTAGAGCTCAAGGATATGAGGGTTTAAAGTTTTTTACTCAAGAACGTGTAATAATTGAGAGATTCCATGGGAGTACGAAAATTGAATGGGATTAATCAATAATTATAACAAAAAATAATATTGAATTGAAAAAAAATGACAAAACATGAAAAAAAGTTTGAAACTGCCTTTACGATGGAAACCTCTAATATCAAGTATGGTCCTGGTGTAACGCATGAAGTTGGGTATGATATGAAAAAGCTTGGTTCAAAGCGAGTTATGGTAGTCACAGATCCAAACTTGACTAATAGCAAACCTGTTTCTGTCGTCCTTGAAGCATTACAGGAAGAAAATATAGAAAATGTCTTGTTTAATCGAGTACGGGTTGAGCCTACTGATCAATCTTTCGAAGATGCGATTAAATTCGCGATTGATGGTAAATTCGATGGATTTATCGGTGTTGGGGGTGGTTCAAGCATGGATACAGCTAAAGTTGCTAATTTATATTCTACATATCCTGCCGATTTCTTGACTTATGTCAATGCTCCAATTGGGAAAAGTCAACCCGTACCAGGACCTTTGAAACCAATGATTGCTATTCCAACAACTGCGGGTACTGGAAGTGAAACGACGGGAGTTGCGATTTTCGATTTAGAAGCAATGCATGCCAAAACTGGTATTGCACATCGCGCATTACGACCTGTAACGGGTATAATAGATCCAAATAATATTCGAACTGTACCTAAGATAATTACTGCTTCTTGCGGGTTTGATGTTCTTTGTCACGCGTTAGAATCAGTAACAGCTCTCCCTTATCATAAACGCCCTGCCCCTGAAAACCTCGACATGCGACCCGCTTATCAAAGTGCTAACCCAATTAGCCATTTATGGGCCTCTAAGGCAATTGAAATGACTTCGAAAAATATTGTGAAGGTGGTTCAAGATGTTTCCAATGATAAAGCGCGAGCAGAAATGATTCTAGCAGCAACTTTTGCAGGTATTGGTTTTGGTAATGCAAAGGTTCATCTAGTTCACGGAATGTCCTATCCGGTTTCGGGGATGGTTAGGGAATATATACCTGAAGGAGTTAAATCAGAGCATCCGATAATTCCACACGGTATGTGTGTGGTACTTGTGTCACCTGCAGTATTCAGGTTTACAGCACAATCAAATCCCGAATTACATTTATATGCCGCAAAGTTAATGGGAGTTGACGTGTCCTCCGCAGATAAAAAGGATGCAGGAGAAATTCTTGCAACCGAAATTATTAAGCTGATGCGAACCATAGGAATGCCCAACGGTATAAGTGCAGTTGGTTATGGATCAAACGATATTGAAGAATTAGTTCAAGGAACCTTGCCGCAACATCGTGTAACTAAATTATCTCCCAGACCAGCTAATGCCGAAGATCTCAGAAAACTCTTCGCTGAATCAATGACATTGTGGTAAACTTATATTTAAATTTTTTTTTTAATTTCAACAGTTAGAAAATCTACCATTTTTTCTATGTAAATCTTTCCATGTTCTTTAGTTGCTTTAGCTGGATCTCCAATCACACCAATTTCAGTCAAAGAGGGCATTCCTTTCTTAAAAAGCATTTCAATTTCTTCTTCTTCTAATTTACCAAGATATCCAGGTTGGAACCTCTCTCTCTTTACTAGATGTTCAGCAAGGAATAATACCTGAGAAGTTTCAACCTCACCTGCGTGAGCTCCTGCTTCTGCTAACGTTATATTTAAACCATAGGCAATTTTATCCTGAGCATCCTTATATCTCATTAAATCTGTAAATGCCAAAATCCTTATATTAGGATATTTTTCTTGTGCTTGCTCAACAGCTTCTCTTATTGGATTAAAATTACCTCCATGCGTAGGGATAATAACGATAGTTTCAAAACCATGCCTTTGAAGACTCTCTATATAATCAGAAATAATCGCCTTTAAAGTAGAGTGTTTTAATGATATTGTCCCTGGAAAGGGTAAATGATGATCTGAACAACCTACGCTAATCGTTCGCGCTTGTAACGCATACTTTAACCTTTGAGCTATTAAATTAGCCATAACATCGGCGGTTAAAGCGTCTGTCTGGGTGGGCAAGTAAGGTCCATGTTGCTCAGTAGAGCCTGCTCCAATAACGACTGTCTTGAAACCATCGTTAATAGCATTTTTAATATCAACCCAATTCATTTCTTCCATTCGAAGCGTTCTCATTTTTAATCTCTTACCTTTTTGTAATCATTACCTTTTACCAATTGCAAGAATATTCTAT
>JAUVYS010000068.1 GCA_030602965.1 Candidatus Bathyarchaeota archaeon
AAAATTAATGAAGTATAATGAGAGAAAGCGGGTCGTGTTAGATGCTATTCGTTCTCTTGAAGAGGATGGTTTTTACGAAATAACATCGAGTGATGTCTACGAATATTTGATGGATTATGATCCGTTTCTTGAGAAAACAGCCATAAAGATGGCTCTCTATAGATATCATCGCCAAGGCTTACTTAGGAGAAGGAGAACAGAGGGAGTCACACGGAGTTACGAGTTAACCCCCAAGGGTTTAAGAAGACTAACCTGGCTTCAAGAGAATGAATGATTAAACTTATAATGAAAAGATTAATCATCTGTTAAAACAGATGTTTTTTCCTCTGTAAAGCAAGCTTATGGAGACGCACTTGCGTCTCCTGGCAGAATAGTTAACCATACGTATTAGAAAAAAACTGTGGATAAAAAAACTAGTTAAATAATTTATCTAATAGTTAACTACTATTTCATGGTTAATATTGTCCACTCACTTTTTAACACATATGGGCGATATACACGCTAAAGTTAACTTTCTCTCTCAACCAGTAAGTAATGACTGACAAGGTTGGTCTGACCAGTCGCTTGATAAGTATGAAGACATCAACCATCCTCTAAGAAAGATTCAGCAATTTCTTTAACTTTTCCATGATGCTTAGTTTCCGCACAAACATATTTTTTCAAATCAACATCACCCCCCAAATACTTTAGAATATTAGATTAAATAAAAAAACTATTGGTAGTCGGGGGGATACCACTCACTGGGACAGAATTTATACCACTTTTTTTTAAAAATCAATTGTTGTGAATTTTTGATCGGCTCTGATTAGGGGCTGACAGGAACCCTCAGAGTAACTCTTGGAGATTATTTGGAAGATCATTAAATTTGAGTACGCTAAAAATATAATTATGGGTTGAAGCGCGCGCGAGGTGAGAAGTGTGAATAATAGTGTGAATCCTGTAAGGGTTCTTGAAAAACTCATAGCGTTTCCTACATATCAGGTTACGCCAGACAAAATCGCTGAAGGAATGAAGGGGTGCTCATCTTATTTGTCTACTTGCTTGGAGCAGTTAGGATTCAGCGTTAAGACTGATGAGCTCTGCAATGTTACAGCAGAGAGGGAATTTGATGGAGAAGATTCCTTCTTGATCAATTCACATTTTGATACAGTTCCGCCAGCAAGAGGATGGGAAGATGCGCTTAATCCGAGACTTAATGATGACAAATTGTATGGCCTTGGATCTTCAGATCCTAAAGGAGGAATTGCCGCTACAATCTCCGCGCTTTCACAGGTGGAGAATTGTAGATTCGCTAGACTAATAGTGCAGTTTGTGAATTACGAAGACAACGCGATCATGTATCGTGGAAAAAGATGGTTGGGAATGCCTTATTTCCTGTCAAGGAATCCAAAGTTTAATGTGGATTATGGCATAAATGTTGAGCCTACTGTGGTTGGCGATAAACTGGCACTCAGTATTGGATGCACCGGTAGATTGGCTTTCAGTGTAAGAACACTTGGAAAGGAGGCTCACTCTTCAACTCCAAAAGAGGGGAAGAATGCGATATACGACATGATGAAGGTAATGGCTGCTCTCAGACAGATTCCACCAGGAAAATATAAGATAGACGATTTTGAGGGTGAGATGCCTATAAACGTCGCTACAATTGAAGGGGGGAGAGCGATAAACATTGTTCCTGAAGAATGCAAAATTACCTGTGAGAGGAGACTCTTCCCAGGGGAAGATCACAAAGAAATTGAGAATACAATAAGCTCAGCCTTAGAGAACGTGGAAAAAGCAAAAATAGATTGCAGTTTCAATCGACCAGTTCAACTTCCGTATGCGATTAATAGAGATGAAGAAGTCGTTTCTCTTGTTGAGAACGCGATCTCGGATACTCTAGGCTACACGCCTTCAATTCGGATAGAGTTGGGGAGAACCGATTCAACTTATCTTTATCACAACGCTGGAATAAAAACTGTGATCGTTGGACCTGGACATACAGGTCATGTCAAGGACGAATTTATCTACATAGACAGATTGCTTGAATTCACGAAAGTTCTTGAAAACATACTTGAAACGCGATAACGATATGTCGTGGGATCGATTGGATGCTCATTGAACAAAGATTATATTTTGATGTTCATTTCTACTCTATGCGGTGATGGCCTTGACTTATTATGAAGTGCCTGGGAGAGAAAATGCTGATGCAACGTTGGAACTGGTAAATGGTAAGGTACGAAAGTTGAAGATAAAGAATATTGTAGTGGCATCTACAAGAGGTTTCACAGCAGAGAAGGCTTTTAAAGTCTTCAAGGACACAGATGTAAACCTAACGATCGTGGGAACAGAAAGGGAAAGGTTCCCAACCGACCTCTTAGGAAAGTTGGAGGAGAAGGGGTACAACGTGTGCTTTAGTCACGAGACAGATTACAGTTATCTCGACCCTGCTAAAAACGCATATAGACGTTTCAGTCAGGGAGTGAAGGTGGCGGTCGAGATCGCAATGATAGCAGCCCAAAAAGGCTTTATATCAACAGAAGAAGATATCATCTCAGTAGGAAAGTGGGACACCGCACTTGTTGTCAAGCCAGCAACAAGCGATAAATTCTCAGAGCTGAAGATCAGAGAACTCATATGTATGCCAAGATAATCGCGTGCGCGATTTTAGCATTTAGTCATGGCCTGTCTCTGATAGGGACTGACGGGACCCCTCAGAGTGACTGTTTTTCAAGACTTCGAGGCTTTTTCTTTTGTGTACGCGAACCTAATTAACCGCGTATGTATAATATTGGCTGTTGTAAATGATTCGTAGGTTATCGTCTTCTGACTTCAATTCCATCTTGCAGGTCATTAATGAAGCTGCAGCGGTTTACAAGAACATTATTCCAAATGATAGGTGGAAAGAGCCCTATATGTCAGTAGAAGAGTTGAGAAAAGAGATAGAAGCTGGTGTTACTTTCTATGGTTGGATGGATGATGATGTTTTAATTGGAGTGATGGGGCTTCAGTTCGTCAAAGATACCACATTGATCAGACACTCCTATGTACTTACAGATTTTCAGAGAAGAGGAATCGAAGGAAAGCTACTTAAACACTTGAAAGGTTTAACTGAAACACCTGAAGTCTTGGTTGGTACTTGGCAGGATACAAGATGGGCTATACATTTTTACGAGAAGCATGAGTTCAAGTTAGTTTCTATGAAAGAGAAGGAGAGACTTCTTAGAAAATACTGGAACATTCCGGAACGGCAAATAGAGACTTCAGCAGTTCTTAAATTCGCGCGCGATCGATATTTGAAAGACATATATTATTATACACTTTAGAATAATTCTGCTTTTGTAATCATGTGCTGATCGCTAGAGTACATGTGGAAGAGACGATGGGGTAAATTTTATTGAAGTCAGTTACGGAATACCTTTGGTTTGATACCATAGAGAGAAGAGCTTACATCAACATAACTGATAAAGTGAGAGATATTGTTCGACAAAGTGGTATTAAGGAGGGCATATGCTTGGTCAATGCCAGGCATATTACTGCAAGCGTTTATATTAATGATGCAGAGAACGGCCTCATCAAAGATTTTGACAACTGGCTTGAAAGGTTGGCTCCACATGACCCCGTCTCGCAATATCGACATAACAGAACTGGTGAAGATAACGCTGATGCACATCTGAAAAGGCAGATTATGGGAAGGGATGTCGTTATTGCTGTGACTCAAGGAAAACTAGATTTTGGACCTTGGGAGCAAATATACTATGGAGAGTTTGACGGACGTAGAAGGAAGAGTGTTCTAGTGAAAGTTATAGGCGAATAAAGAATAGATCAAATCAGAGTGGAATCAATAATGCTTTGGCACGTACAATAAGGATAAATGTAATGATTGATTGATTTCAGATCATGACCTTTCTCTGATAGGGACTGACGGAAATCCTCAGTGTAACTATGTTTCTATTTTTTTGCGTCTTCTTATACGTGCCGCACGCAGACCGATAGATAGTTTGTTATGATCATCTTTTCTTATTTCTACCAATCTCTTATAACAGACGATGCCCATTGTAGGTTAAAGTCTTCCTTGTTTTTGCTGGTATATTCAGCAGATAGGGCGTACTTCTCAAGTCAGCGTGGACTGTTCTCGCGCAGGATAAACTGGGTTTTAACAGGAATAGGAACTGATTAAATGCAAAGCTTATCACGGTTTGGAAGAGGTAGACGCCCCGGCAAACACCATTCATATTCAGAGGAGAGGGGTATTGAGTACCTTGCGAGAATCTCTGTAAAACATGGAATTGATTCAGACGAGTTTTTTGCGTGTCTAATTGAGGCTTGGAAGAACCAGAAAGCTAAATGCAAAGATTTGGAAATAGAGTGTCGTGAGAAGACGCCGGATCACTGCATTTTCCTCTTGACTCGAAGCGATGGGTGGGTTGCACAATTTCCCTTGGCAGAACGCGTTCTCATGGAAGCCAATCCGCTGAAAGAATTCGAAAACAAAATGTTGCTCAGAGCGCAGCGTCTGGCAAAGAGTAAACCGGCGCGTTTAAAGATTGAGGGTCTGAGTGCAGGAAGGAAACATGTTACGGTGAAGGCAAGAGTTCTCAAGATGTCAAAACCTAAATTAGTGTCCACAAGATTTGGTACTCAAGCTTATGTTTCCAACATAATAATTGGTGACAATACCGAAACCATTGAACTGAGCTTATGGAATAAACAGGCCAAAGCCATCTCTGTAGGGGACGTCATACAGATTGACAACGGTTACGTCGCCAGTTTCAGAGGCAAAAGACAGCTGAGAATAGGAAGACGCGGAGAAATAGATGTCGTCAAGGATTCAGACTTTCCATCAATAGAGCAGCTAAAGAAAACATAATCTTCAACGCAACGAGCACGAACAGTACAAGAACAGAAAAGCAGATAACGCAAAAGAAATTTCAAATTGTATCCCATAATCGATCGAGACTATGATCGATGATATTTATAGGTGGCCTGTCTCTGACCGAGACGGAAGAAAACCTCAGAGGGACTGTTTTTCACAGATAAGCATACGATCCCATCAATACTGATTACTTGTATGTTACTTTACGCCTTCTTCCAGTTCAACTAACACTTTATCAAACAATATGTCGCTGTTTGCTTGTTTGAATAATTCTCCGTATTGTTCGTTTTGAAATTCAAATTCTATGAATGGCAACTCTTTCTTTCTGAACATTTTACCATACTTGTGCTTTTGAACGAGGGATGCGTATACTGCTTGTTTTTTTCTTCTCAGCATACCCATCATTCCTTTACTCTTTTTCTCTTCATCTGCACAAGATGTACAACATGGAAAATTGAAACTCCATTTTCGCCAGCGCTTACCAGCCCAATCAAGGTTCTCCGTCGTCTCCTCTTTCACATACTGGAAAGGCGGATTAGGAGAAGCACATCTACTACATACTTGAGGAACACGGAAACGATGCGGATAAAAAGCTAATTTCACCTTCACTTTCTCCACACTCCAGATCAAAATAAAGTAAACAAAAACACATAAAGTTTTAGATAGTGTACTGTGGAGATATCTTCCACTATTCTCGTCTTTTTTATGTTAAGCTTTTTGATGTTTTCGTCTAACTACCTATATCTTAAGTACAATTGCGCAAGAGCGTTACCTTACTTCGTGTCGTACACTGGGTAGAATGTTTCATCAGATGGAATCTCCATGACACACGATAGACATGTCTCAGCTCGAGGTAAAGGAGACTTTTATCCTTCAATCTTGTTCATGCTTTCCGACTTCAACAGTATATGTGAGGTGCCTTTACGGATCAAATGATATCCTCTGTCACCAAGGTTTTTTAAACTCCCTTGAGCAACCTCAATATTTTGTGTCCAGAATTCATCGTCATGAGGGTAATATATAATCACATCATGCTTCCTGAGAAACCCACCTTTGCAAAAGAGTGGTTTGAGGTAGCGATCGACAACTGTTTTTTCTTCGTACTGCATTTTACGTCCACAATAAGGACACTTCATCAACAACCCCTCCATATCATAAATTGAGATCGTGCCAGAAATTAATATCTGTACATATTATTATATCACTTGTGACATCTCCCGAAGTCCGTACTTTTAGTCGGCTTATTGATATATTTGATATACCATGTGAGGTAAAGGAAATCTAGAATATAAGTGTTATTCACACGCGAGGTTGCCTCAGTATGTCTCCTGATTAGGGGTTGACGGAAACCCTCAGTGTAACTCTGAAAATCTGTGTTCCAGACTTAGAGTATATATTTTTATTATGAGGTCTGGAATTGCATTTCGAAGAAAATGAGTCAGTTAAGAAGTGGTTTAGAAACTTAGCTTTTGAACGTTCTGGAAGCGACCATACAAGAAAGCACTATCTTAATGTTTTGAAGCTGTTTTGTCGTTTTACAAATAAATCTCCTGATGAGCTTATCTCTGACGGTCTTGGTTCAAATGAGAAAATAGACTGGTATGGAGAGAAGGTGAAAGAGTTTGCTATGTCTGGAAAGAAAGCCAAAGCTACTGTGGCTGTTTATACCTATGCTCTGAAAAGCTTCTTTTCTAATAATGGGATTTCCTTACCAATTAGAAGGGTTCAGAAATGGGTGACCTATGAAGATAGGGCAATTACACCAAAAGAACTCTATAGTCTTTTGCATGCGTCTGATCTCCGTACTAGAGCAGAGATTGCGATTCTTGCTCAAAGTGGTATGAGAAGTGGAAGTCTGGCGAAGCTTACTTATGGACACGTAAAGAAGGGTCTTGAGAATGGAGAGATCCCTTTGCGGATACACTTGTCATCAGGGCTTCTTAAGGGCA
>JAUVYS010000154.1 GCA_030602965.1 Candidatus Bathyarchaeota archaeon
CATCTAATCTGAAATATCTTTGAAATAAATCGACGATAATTACAATACGTTTTAAGAAATCGGATCAAGTTTCGGGGTTAAGTGTTATCGACTCGATATGATTAATGAAATATTTTATAGTAAGCTATAGATTCATTACTATAAACAACAATACTTTACTTCAACCTTGAACATCTTTGTGACTGGAAAACCTGGTGAAGGAAAGACAAGAATCATTCAGCGAACAATGAAATCTTTGGACGAAACAGGATTAAAAGCTGGAGGTATTTACTGCCCTGAAATTCGAGTTGACAGTCAGCGAGTTGGATTTGAGATAATTGACCTTGAAACTAAACAAAAAGGAATCTTAGCCCATGTTAATCAACATGACGGCCCAAGAGTTGGTCGTTATAGAGTAAACCTGCAAGACTTAGAGAATATTGGAGTTAAAGCCATTAACAGGGCGTTGAGATCTGCCGATTACATTGTGATCGATGAAGTTGGACCAATGGAACTATGTAGTAAGAGGGTTCGAGAAGCAGTCCTTAACGCAGTTGAAAGTCCAAAGCCAGTTTTAGGCGTTATACATTATCGACTTCGAAACCCCATTATAAGTCAAATAAAGTCTAGAGATGACACAGTAGTTTATGAAGTAACCATTGAAAACAGAAACAACCTTCACAACATATTATTCGAGAAGATAATGAGAGAAGTAGAGAGGCATAAGCTTTGACAGCAGATTTCCTCACAGAGACAATCGAAGAAGGGTTGGCAGAAATCCAAGTTCCAAAGATTAGCAGTTTTAAAGATTGGGCTCCAACAAAAACTCCGGTTTTTTACAACCCACGCATGAAGTTGAATCGAGATCTTGCTGTAGTAATTCTGAATGTTTTTCAAGAAGCCATAGAACAAAACCTAATAATTGGCGAACCAATGACAGGCTGCGGAGTGAGAGGAGTAAGGTATGCCCTTGAGGTTAAAGACGTTAAGGAAATTTTTCTTAATGATCTCAATCCTGAAGCTGCGAAGTTGACTAGGCGAAATGTAAAAAAAAATAGACTTTCACGCATGATCAAAGTGGAGAACAAGGACGCCAACGTGTTTTCAAGCCTTCACTCTGCCCCCAAGAAGAGATTCAATGTAGTAGACGTTGATCCATTTGGCACTCCTTCACCTTTCATTGATTCAGCAGTTAGAGCTCTTCAAAATAATGGTTTAATAGCATTAACAGCTACAGACATGGCTCCGCTATGTGGCGTACATCCAAAGGCCTGCATAAGAAAATATTTTGGAAGGCCATTAAGGACTGAGTACTGCCACGAACTAGCTGTAAGATTGCTGGCAGGATGCCTAGTGCTCCAATCTGCAAAACATGATTTTGGAGTGCAGATTCTCTTCAGCCACAGTACTGATCATTATGTAAGAGTTTATGGACAGATACAAAGAGGCGCCAAAGAAGCAGATAATAGTGTCGAGCAGATGGGACATATACTTCACTGTTTTCATTGCTTCAATAGAAAAATAATACCTGGCTTTTTCACCCCTTATAAATTGGAATGTGAACAATGTGGAAGGAAATACAGTGTTGCAGGGCCTTTATGGATTGGACAAATTTTTGATAAACACTTTTCTTTCTCTATGTTTGATAAAGCAAAAATGCTCAAGCATTTGAGGAATAGACGTTTGAATAGACTTCTTAGCGAAATAACTGAGGAGACAGACGCTCCACCCACATACTATGTTGTGGATAGAATAAGCGATAAACTAGAATTATCAGTACCTCCAAAAAATAGTGTAATTGAAAAGCTACGTAGTTTGGGTTACATTGCGACCCCTACACATTTCAACTCCAATGGCGTTAGAACAGATGCCCCAGCAAAAATTGTTAAAGAAGTAATAACTGATGCTGTCAATGAAACAATCTAAAAGATATATAATGATTTTTAAGGAATGACAGTCTCGAATAATAATAAGGTGATATAATGGAAGCATACATTTTAGTTAACACAGAGAAAGGAAAACTTTGGAAAGTAGCAGAAGAATTGAGGAATAATGGTTATGTTAAGCAAGCTCACGCAGTGACCGGACAGTACGATGTAATAGCTTACATTGAGTTTGACACCATCGAAATACTTGGAAGAATAATAAATAACATTCATGGTATTGAAGGAGTTACAAATACTCAGACTGCTGTAGCGATGGTTGCTCATACAATCGACTAATAACATGATCTTTTATCTATAAATAAAGAATAATAATCCTTTATTTTGAACCACTTAAAATACTGAAAATTTTATTTATGTGTTAAGCAAATTTATGAGAGGGCTTTGACTAAGCATAACTCTGAGAAAAACCATTTGTCAAAGATTGACGTAGATGACATCATCGATTCCTTCAGAATCAATGTAAATTCGCTTGAACCTATGAAATGTTCTGGAACAAAGGATACTACACGAGTTTACAGAGTTAACTACCCAAAGCTAATCAATGAACTTTACATTATTGATACACCAGATGGAAGAGAGGTAGCATGTAAACCATACATAGTAGGAAAGGCATTCATATCTACCTGCTTCAACGCTGCATTAGAGGCAGTGAAGATAATTGAAAGTGTCACCAACATTAAAGATGACGTTGTAATTGAACATGTATTACGTGCAGCTCCAGGCTATGGATTATATAGAGCTTTTAAAACCCTTCATCCAAAAATAAAATTAAGAAAAGTATGGATCAGACCACGCTATACGAAACCATCATACAGAGACCATGATGATAATTCAATGAAATTGGAGATAGTCTATGAAGACTTCAATGAACTCCCATTGAATACAGATTTCACAATCATTAAGCCTGACACAGAAGCAACAGGTTTGTCTAGTAAACTAGCAATTGAGAGGGTCATGAAGCAGGCGGAGAAGATCGGTTCAAGAATAGAAAGAGTTATTCTCTACGGTTTCATCTCACAAGAAGCCTTACATCTTTTACGAAAATGTGCTACAAAAAACAGGTTTAACCTCATTGCCTTTGCCATGGAGGATGTCATGGAACTCGCTTACAATAAATATGATATGACATTGTACGGTTTAGATTTGGCTTATTGGGATAGATTTCAGAAACTACAAAAACTTTCAAGCATTGCACCTAGGGAGGTGCTAGAAGATATGATACCTTGTTTTGTACCAGGAAGCGATCAGCCTGGCGACTTCTCATCAAGACAAAAAAGTCTCTTCAACGGAAAAAACTGGGAGACTGGTCCCATCTTCTGCCACCTCACAAACAGCATACGATTAATCAGCAGATTGCAACGAATTTCAGAGAATAAATCTTGGTATAGACATGAAGAAATATTCAAAGAAAGAATGAAAGAACT